>CAVBVU010000015.1:0-23140 GCA_963598975.1 Anaerovoracaceae bacterium | reverse complement strand
CCTGAGGAATACGGAAGTCCACGCCTTCCTCCTCTAGCTCCTTCGCAACCGAACGCATCAGCCCCAGAACCTCGTCGATTTCCCAATCGGACGCAATCATGGGGAACATGATTTTCAGATTGCCCGAAACGCCGGCGCGCAGCAATGCCCTCAATTGCGGGATGAATCGTTCCTTCCACTCCAGCGAGACACGCACGCCACGCAATCCCAGCGCGGGATTCGGTTCGTGCGCGAAATCAAGATAGGGAACTTTTTTGTCCGAGCCGATATCCATGGTACGGATGATGACTTCCTTGCCTTTCATCGCTTCCAGAACCGCGGCATAGGCCTGATACTGCTCATCTTCCGTTGGAGGCTCGTTCCTTCCCAAAAAGAGGAATTCCGTCCTGAAAAGTCCTACTCCGTCGGCGCCGGACGCCAGCAGGTCATCGATATCCTGAGGACTTTTGATGTTGGCGTAGATTCTCGTGCGGCATCGCACGGCGGTCTCCTCTTCAGCCAGCACCGCCGCACGTTCGGATTCGTGCCTGCCCTGCAACTGCCGCGTACGTTCCAGCGCAACCTGTTTTTCCGACTCGTCCGGATCCGTGACCACCGTTCCATTATCGGCATCGATGATGGCGAAAGACGACTTCTTCACCCGTTCAACGGCATCGCCGTTTCCGTACACGTACGGGACTCCGATGCTTTCCGCGAGAATCGCGACATGGGAATTGGGAGACCCTTTCACCGTAATCATGGCGCCGATCAGGCTCTCATCGATGGAAGCAAGCTGCGCCGGACTGATTTCGTCGGCACAGATGACGCAACATTCGCTCGGACTATCTTCCTTCCCTTCGATAATGGCTATGATTTCATTCGCAATGCCACGAATGTCATCCTTTCGAGAACGGATGTATTCCGAATTCACCCGATCGAAGGCCTCTTCAAGCTCACGCGCAGTCTCCCGTACCGCCGTACGCACGTCGGCGCCTCGCTCCCGTATGCTCCGTTCGATTTCCGGGATGAACTTTTCATCCGACAGAATCGACAGCACAGTCTCACGAATGCCTCGGCTCCTGCCGTTCGACGGACTCGACGCGACGCTCGCCCTCAACGACTCCACCGCGCCACGCAGCTTCAGCAACTCCCCTTCCGAATTCTCATACCGTATCTGCGCCTCGCCTGCAATGGAATCGACGACATATACAGGCCCCGCATAAAAACCCCGATACGCCACACGGCAGTCGAATGTGCTCATGTTCACGACCTCCTCCTACAGATTCGAATCCAGGAAACACCTCAAGGCGGATGCCGCCTTACACGCCTCGAAACCGGTGACAGTGACCTCCAGATTGCTGCCTTCCGACGCATCCAGCAGCATCAGTTCAAGGATGTTCTTCGCATCCGCAACACGTTCCACATTGCGTATGGTCACATCCGCGTCGAATTCGGAGGCGATTTTCGCGATCTCCCCCGCCGGCCGAACATGGATTCCCGTCGGATCCTTGACGACATGGTTGAACGTAAGTACCGTGCCGAAACCGAACCTTACCGCATCGCCATGGGTAACGGTCAAATGGAACGAATCCGACTTTTCCGTACTTTCCGTGCCGCCGTCCGCAAGTTCCTGAGTCTCGACCGGCGTTTCGTCGATGCCTCCCAGTGCTTCGGCCACCGTCTTGTCTTTGATGACGATGCGGGTGATGATGTAGCTCATGACGTAACTGATCACCAATCCCGTCAGATACATCCCCATGCCGCTGACGGCACCGTCTTGACCGGCAGTCATGACGAACACACCCAGAATTCCCGACGGCCCCCAAGTGGTGGCCGCCACCTGGCATCCCATTACGAAGGCGCCACCGAATCCGGCGCCGAGGCCAGCCGTTATGAACGGCACGCCCATAGGCAAGGTGACGCCATAGATTAAAGGCTCGCCCACTCCCAGGAAACCAGCGGGAAGGGAACCGGCTATCACCGAGCAAAGTTTCTTATGGTGCAGCCTCTTCGCTTTTCCATACAATGCGATCGCGGCGCCCACCTGCCCCGCACCGGCCATGGCCAATGCCGGATACAACGTCACATACCCGATCTCCTCCAGCTGAACCGCATACAACGCCACCAATCCGTGGTGCATGCCGGCCGCGACCAAAGGTAGGAACAACGCCGAAGACACATAACCGACGACGAGTCGAACGAAAAGGTTCCCCGACAGGCAAGCCTTGCCAATCACCCACATAATGCCGTCCGACACGTATCCGAACGTCGGCATGATGAGCAGTATGTATGGAATCACGCAGATCAGAAGAGTCAGGAACGGCGTAAATATCACGTCCAAACTGGACGGCATTTTCTTGCGAATGTATTTCTCGACGATCGATATCACGAAAACGCCGCAGATGACGGCCAGAACACCGCCTTTGCCGCTTTTAAGCACGGAACGCAGCGGAACGGCCTTATCGTACAGTCCCAGCAACTCGGCGATGGTGTCGATGTTCGCCATGGATGTGATCATGCCCAACATGCCACCGAGAATCGGCGTCGCGCCGAACCGCTCAGCCGCACGGTAGCCGGTCCAGGCCGTGATATACGTCATGAAGGACACATCGACCATGGAAAACAGCAGATACGCCATGTTCCAAGCGGGAATGTTCTGGTAGTCCGGCACAAGCTGTGAAATCATGGAAGCGAAGCCGGCACACAGACCGGCCGCGACCACGCCCGGGATAAGAGGGATGAAACTGTCTCCCAAAACCTTCAGAAGGTTTTTGACGATATGCGGTCTCTGCCTCACCGAGATGATCACGTTCCCGCCCAGCTTGTTCACGCCACCCCCGGACGTCAGTCCCATCGTGCGGCATACGTCCGCGTACGTCCTGCTCTTTCCTGGACTGACCACCACTTCGTAGGTGCGCTTCCGATCGTGTATCACCGCCAGCACACTTTTCACATCATTGAGATCGGTTTCCCTCACGACCGACTCGTCCCTCACCACGACGCGCAGTCTTGTCATGCAATTGATCACGGAAGCAATATTGCCGACCCCTCCAAGGCACTCGACGATCCCCTCGACTATTTGCCTCGTTCTATTCACAACCGCCATGCCACCCTCCCCTCAAAAAGTCTCGATAATCATTCATCATCCAGGACCATTCCCGAAACGCACCAGATATGCAATCGATTGTATAGACGGCTCTTTTCAACCCATGAGAACAACATACGTTCCCATCCCGATTATCAGGATCATCCATCGATGATGCGACGCTTCGCATTCCTATGGCCGCAGGAACACACTCGTGAATTCCCGTTCGGCACGCTTCATTCCTGCGGCGAATTCCGCATAGCCGGATTCCTTGGACGCCGCTGGGATTTTCAAGCCGTGTTCGATGACCATGACGTCGTCACGCGACGTGACGTTCCCTTTCATAGTTCAGGCCACGATTCATCCGTACCCCCATCCCCTCCGCAGTTCCGATCTTTGATGCCAAAATAGCCAGTCAGTGGAGGAATCAGGACGCAGAGAAGGCCCTCCGCGTCCAAAATTAGCCAGTCAGTGGAGAAATTGGGACGCACGGAGGCCCATGCATCACTCACTTAGCATCACTCACGTAAAAACCGAAGGAGCTTAGAAATAGGTGCTCCAACCGAGTTTGACGGCAAGGATGACGCCGGTCAACACCGCGGCGGCACGCATGATATGCTCCGGAATGTGACGCGTGACCGGCGGTGCGATGGCGCTGCCGATGACGCAGCCGATGCACATCATGATGGCGAACGGCCAATAGACCGACCCCTTCACGATGAACATGATGGCGGCGGAGACGTTCGCTCCGAACCCGACCACGGTCTTCAACGCGTTGATCTGGTGGAACGGACCGATCTTGCCCAAGTCGAGTATGGCCAACGCCAGTGTGCCCGCAGCCGCACCGAAATAGCCGGAGTAGACGCCGACGAAACTTATGCCGAGCCACAGCCACCAAGGATCATGCAGTCTCCCATCTTCCGATTTGCTTGCGATTCGCGCAGCACGCTTACCCTGCTTCGATTCCGGCAGCGCCTGCGCCACGGCGTCTCGTGCGGCCGCTTTCTTACGCGGATTCAACGCGATGATCGCGGAGCTGAACAGGATCAGCGGAGGCACGACGAATTCAAAGACCTCGGCTGGCAGTCCCAACAGCAGCAGTCCGCCGATCACACCACCGATCAAGCCGATCAGCGCGTAGATGATCACGCGGGTATGCTGCCCTTTAAGCTCCTTACGAGCTGACAGCAGTCCGCCGATGCCGGTGCCGAGCACTCCGACGGTGTTGGTGGTGTTCGACAATACTGGGGGGATGCCGAAGGCAAGCATTGCCGGATAGGAAATCAGCGAGGACGCCCCTACCGCATAGCCGATGAATCCGGCTCCGATACCAGCTACCAGAACAAGCAACAGCGTGACGACGGACACTCCGGCAATCATGGCACTCCCTGTATTTCAACTGCATGTTTGACGCCATACATGACAAGAGCCAAGTCTAGTGACTTGGCCCATTGCATTCACATGTTGTTCAGAACGTGGCGGTCATCGTTTGATGAGCGATTCGCTCCAATACACCGCGAGCGGAACAAGCGCCCACTGCAGGGCAAGGCCGGGCAGCCCGGCGGCAAGGTCGCTCGTCCAAGTGGCGGCGATGGAATTGCCGGAACCGAAGGCGAACACGGCGATCGCGGTGGCGACCGTCAGCACCACTCGTCCGGCGAATTGCGCAAGCACAACCTTCACCAAGCTCGGCAGCTTCACATATCGCAGCAGACCGGCGATCAGACCGTAGGCGCACAGTTCGATCATCATGAACGGCAGCATGGCCAGCCCCGGCATGCCGGACAGCATGAAGCTGGCCAGCGGCGCCGCGACACCAGCGATGGCTCCGACGACAGGACCCGCGATCAGACCGACGAAGATGATGGGCAGGTGCATCGGCAGGAACGCCACACCAAGTGCGGTGCCTTGCCCGGAAACCGCTCCGATCACATGGAACAGCTGCGGCAAGGCGACCGCGGCCACGATGGCAAGCACGGTGGATGCGGCTTTGGTGGTCAGACTTAAACGCGGCAGGTTGGTCCGACGCAGTGTGATGGATGTGGTTGTTGCGGACATTGGTCCTCCTTTTGTTCTTTCGCATCCTTCATAAGACGCGCCCTCCAACCGGAGGGAGGATTATGGAACGTGTTGCTAACGGGCGGTATCGATGAGCAGGTCGGCACTTCCCCGAACGTCGGCGGCTTCGAAATAGCGGTTTTCCAACGGTATCCATTCGTCGATGAATCGCTGCAGCATACGGGGATTGCGTGCTTCGAGACGACGAATCTGCTCATCCGGATCGATGGCAAGACAGATCGTCAGATCGTAGTATCCACGCAACGCGGGATGCATGCTGTAGCTTCCTTCAACGATGGTGAGCGGAGCCGGCATCACGGTATATGACGTCGCGAAATCGCCGGCATGGCAATCCCAGGGCCTGTATTGCGCCGGAGTCCCCGCCGCCAATGGTCTGAGCACTTCGGCCTCGAACCGTTCTCGATCCACATTGCCTCCAGGCTCCGCGAAACGTTCCGGCGTACGCTGTTCCGGACGAAGGAAGAAATCGTCCATGTGCAGCACGTTGCCGCCGAACCTATCGTATAGTCGCGATGCGAACGTGGTTTTGCCGGACGCGCACGGGCCATCGACGGCGACGAACACGTTGCGCCCGTCATCCAGCAATGGCTTCATACGACTTATCGCGGCTTCCATGTTTTCGACGGATTCCATCGGTCACTCTCCCCTCATGCGATTCGTTGGCTGCCGGCAGTATGAACGCCGGCAGCACAGACACCCGTAGCAGTGATCGACTAGTCGAGTACGGTCAGTCGGTAGGAACGCGAGCCGATGCCCAATTCCTCGGCGTATTCGAGCGTATGTTCGCCATGGCGGGTGGCGATGCGCTCGGTTACCGAAGCGCCGTCCGGCGCCACATGGATCAGGTCGACGCAGGCTTGGTCGAGCGCCACGGGATCGAACGAGGACAGTACGCCGATATCATGCATGTCCGGCTCGGACGGCGTCGCGAAACAGTCGCAATCCACGGACAGACGGTTCATCACGTTCAAGTACATCATGTTGCCGTTCATATGGTTGATCACGGCTTCGTCCGCTTCCGCCATGGATTCGAGGAAATCATCCTGCTCCGCCGTGACCCAGTGGTCTTTGGCCACGCCCGCCGAATGAATCCAGCGCTTGCCGTTGGACGACGCTATGCCGATGGACACGTTCTTGAGCGCACCGCCGAAACCGCCCATCGGATGGCCTTTGAAGTGCGACAGCACGAAGAAGGAATCGTAATCATCGATGTGCATGCCGACGATGTCGTACGCGATGTGCTTGTGCTTTTCGGCCGGAATTTCGATTTCCCCGCCCATATCCATGATCTGGATCGGCGCGATGTCGCCATATCCGCGCTCCTTGAGCACGTTGAGGCTTTTCTCCGGGGTCTCGCGATTGCCGTCATATGCGGTGGCGCATTCCACCAACGTACCGCCGATCTCCTGTACGAGATCCTTGACGAGCGACGGATTGAGATTGTTGGATTTCTCGGATTCGCCCGAGTGGATTTTGATGGCCACTTTGCCTTTCGGCGTCTCGCCCAGCGCATGATAGGCTGCGAGCAGGCTTTCCGGCGAGATCACAGGCGTGAAGAACACTTCCGGGGCCTGCGGATCATCGGTGCGATGTTCCAGCCGTTCAAGTCGGGTAATGTCGATTTCGGTCATAATCGTCCTCGATTCTTCAATGTTGCCGTACTCAGGCTAACAGTTTAAAGCCGACTTTAAGCAAATCCCGTTCATGTCGCAACGTCCGCCCCATAAGTAATTTCAAACCTCCAACGTTTCACGGGCCACCTGTATGAAATCGGTGATGGCGCTCCATCGGTACTGCTGTCTACGTATGCCGAAGCTGATGGCATAACGCGCGTCCTCGCCGATTGGCAACACCCGCAACGACCTTCGCGCCTCGTCGTCAAGCATCTCGTCAAGGAATTGACGGATGGTCAGGCTTGCGCCCACACCGAGCTGCGTCAGCGCGAGCGATGTCTGCAGATTGCCCGAACGGGCTCTGACCTGAGGCCGAAACCCCGAGCGTCGGAACAGTTCCGCGGCGATGTGTCCGTCGATATCGTCAGGCTGCCCCAAAATGAACGGACAGTTCTTCAGCGGCAGGAAATCGCCTTGCGCGATGCATCTCTCCGCATCTTCGGAACCGACCGGTCCGTCCGCCCCCGCAACGGCGCCCATCCACAGCTGGTTGGATATGATCAACACCATTTCCTCGTTGTAGAAATCCAGCAATTCCATACCTATCGGCGTTCCTTCGAAATGCGCGATGGCGATGTCGGCCTCGCCGTCGATCAAGCGTCTCGCATGCTGTTCGTTGGCCCCTTCGATCAGATCGATCATGATGCCGGGTCGCTTACGTTGGTAGGCTGCGATGATGCGCGGCATGATGGTGCGTTCCCTGGTGTGCGCGATGGCGACACGCAGAATGCCCGTCTCCTCGCGTGCGATATCGTCGAATTCCTGCATCATCATCACGTGCGCATGTTGGAAATCGGTGGCATACCGGAGGAACGTCTCCCCCGCGTAAGTCAGTTCCAGCGGCACATGACGCACGAAAAGCTCACAGCCGATCTCCCTTTCGAGATTCGCGATATGAGCGCTCAGCGTCTGCTGTGTGATGCCAAGTCGCTTTGCGGCTTTGGTGAAGCTACGTTCCTTGGCGACCATGATGAAGTAATCCATACTCAGGAAATTCATGCACAGTATTTTACCTGTGACCCGAATCAGATTATTTCGTAATAATCCTGTTAGGCTTACGGAGGTTTCGTTAACCGTGTGCCGGGAGGGCTTCAGACACCCAATTCCGGCACCACGCCAGCCCCAAGCCGGGAGAAGGAGATCCATGGCCGAGATCATTACCATGGCGCTGTTTTGCGCGGCGCTTGTAGCATGCATCGCGGCCAACATCTCCATAGTCCCGGCGCTGGCCGGCGGAGTACTCATCTTCCTTATTCACGGACGACTGACCGGACACGCATGGCTGCCCATGCTCCGCAAGGGGTTCGCCACGATGAGGGCGGCAAGTATCGTGGTGGTCACGTTCATGTTGATAGGCCTGCTGACCACGCTATGGCGCGCGGCCGGAACCGTGCCGTTCATCGTGGCCAACACCACGACGCTGATACGCCCGCATGTGGTGATTCTGCTGGCGTTCCTGCTCAATTGCCTGATGTCGCTTCTGACCGGTTCGGCGTTCGCATCGGCCGCGACCATGGGTGTGATCACCATGACGCTCGGAACATCCATGCAGGTCTCGCCGTTATTCCTCGGAGGGGCGATTCTTTCCGGCGTGTATTTCGGCGACCGATGCTCCCCGGTTTCCACAAGCGCCCAGCTCGTCAAAACATTGACGCACACGAACATCTTCGACAACATACGTCTTATGCTGCGTACGGCCGCGATACCGTTCGCGCTGACCTGCGTCATCTACGCCGCGCTGGCGTTGTGCACGCATCCTTCCGACGGGTCGATGGACGTTTCCGCACTGTTCGCCGCAGCGTTCAACCTGCATTGGGTGAGCGTGCTACCGGCCGTGGTGCTGGTCGTCCTGGCGATCGCGCGTGTGGACGTGCGCATCACCATGGGAGCCAGCATCTGCACGGCCCTGCCGATATGCCTGCTCGCCCAACACATGGACTGGCTTTCCCTGGGACAGGCGTTGATATTCGGCTATCATTGCCCGGATACGCAAGTGGCGCCGCTGATTGATGGCGGAGGCGTCGTCTCCATGATCAAAGTGATGCTGATCGTCTGCATTTCGTCATCGTACTCCGGTATTTTCCAGGAAACCGGTCTGCTCAACGGCGCGCATCAGGTGATTCGGCGCGTTGCGGACCGTGTCGGAGGATTCGGAGCCACACTCATCACATCCATGGTGACGAGTTGCGTGGCCTGCAACCAGACGTTGTCGATCATGCTCACCGACCAGCTGTGCCGGAATATAGAACAAGACGAGCAGAGACACGCGATCAATCTGGAAGACACCGCCGTGGTGGTGGCGCCGTTGGTTCCCTGGTCGATCGCCGGCGCGGTGCCGCTCGCATCGGTAGGAGCGCCCACGGCCAGCCTGCTGCTCGCCTGTTTCCTTTATTTGCTGCCGTTGGCAGGATTATTGAACATCAAAAGACGATGAACGCCACCGCCGCCGCGAAGCACATCAGCAGAACCGATGTGATGAAGCTGGCGAGGAACGCCTTCTGTCCCTTCTTCGCGATTGCGGAGAAGTTCACGTTGATGCCGAGCGCGGCCATGGCCATGCCAAGCACGATGTAGGCGAAATCCACCAGAGCCGGCGCGATGGAACCGATGAACGGCACGAACGTTCCGATGATGGACGCGCCGATGAATCCCAGCATGAACCACGGGAACGAAACCTTGCGCTTGCCGTCCGAGGGCACGTCGGAATGACGCTTGTCCCACCAGACGGCGATGATGATCGCCGCGAACACCAGCATGAGCACACGGGACAGTTTCATGATGGTGGCGATGTCCACCGCGCCGAAAGCGTCGCCCGCCGCCACGGCATGGGCGATCTCGTGCAAGGAAGCGCCCGCGGTGATGCCCAGCTGGGTCTTGGTCAATCCCGTCAGCGGGCCAAGCGTGATTTCCAGCAACGCGAAAATAGTGCCCATGATGGCGATGATGGCCACGGCCATCACCTCATCGTTGGCTTTCTCGTCTTCCTTATCCGCAGATACCTTGATTGATCCGGACAATCCCATGACCGCGGCCGCACCGCAGATGCCGGTGCCGCCGGCCACGAGAATCGCCAGCATCGGATCGACGCCCAGCTTGCGGGCGATGCCGTAGCATACGACAATCGTCAACGCCACCACGGCGGCGGCGATCGGAAGGCATTTGATGCCCTGCGTGAACAGGACGGTCAGGTTGAGCTTGAAACCAAGCAGAATGATTCCCAAACGCAGCAGCTTATTGGAGATAAGCCCCGCCGCATCCTTCACTCCGGCCTTATGCTCCACGGAGGAACCGACATACCATTTGCGGATCGGAAATTGGGCGACCATACCGATCAGCAAGGCGATGATCAACGCGCCGAACAGACTGAATCCCGGAAATTGCTTCAACCACGAGGCCACCAACGAGGCCACCAACGTGACGATACCGATGAACACCATTTCCTTGGTGGCGATGCGCCGCCACCACTTCTCACAGAACTCTTTCACAGAGAGTCAAGTGTGACACAGGCACGTCAACACATCAATAGCGTTTCCACTTATTTCATTAATTTGATGGTCTCTTGCCCTTACGCGCCGGCAACTGCACTTCCGAAAGCATGATAGCTCCGAAAATCAATGTGAATCCTATGACCGAAGGAATCGTAAGCGACTCCCCTGCGAAAATCACGGAAACCAGCATCGCGAAAATGCATTCCGTGCTCAAAATCACCGACGCTTCCGACGTGGGCAGATTCTGCACCGCAATCGTCTGGAACACCTGCGCGATCACCGTCGAACCGACAGCAAGATACACGATGCACGCCACGATATCCCAACGAGCCCAAGTTGTGGACGGCATGCCGTCAAGCAGTCCCGCGCCGCAACCGAAGAACACCGAACACCAGAAGAACTCGGCAAGCATCAGCGCCACTGCATCGAAATCCTTGCCCATGAAACCAACGAACACCAGATTCAACGCGAAGAAGAACGCACCGACTATCGTCATGGCGTCGCCGAACCCCATATGCATGAGTTCCGCACCGCCTCCACCGCTCAGCGAGACCAGTCCCACTCCGAACGCGCATACAAGAGCCGCGGCCAGATGCTGCCAGTTGGGCCGTTTGCGTGTCATAGCCCACAAAATGAACGGCACCATCACACAATAGGTGTCGGTGAAGAAGCTATTGCGGCCAGGAGACGTGGTTTCCAATCCTTTAAGTTGGAAAAGGAAACCCAACCAGTACGTCAACGCCAGAATAAGACCGGGAACAACATAGCGAGACAGGCGAACCTTGCGTAGTCTCGGAAAGAACACGATCGCCATCAGCACAGTGGCCAATCCCATGCGGAAGAACATCATCCATTGCGTGGGCATGTTGTCTTGCGCATGCTTGAGCATCGTGTAGCCGGAGCCCCACACCATGGCGTTGACCAGCATCATCACGCGCGCGACCGGCTTGGTCACGACTATTCCCTCATTGAGTGACTGCGATGCCTGCGAATCCTGCTTGCTCATGAAACCCGCTCTTTTTTTCTCGTGTGATTTCCTCCGAGAGTCTACCGCAGAATCCGGGTTCCGTCGTGCGGGTTCAGCAACAGGCATGTCGTTCTGCGAACACGGCCTTGATTCCGGCATCGGCTGGCCGGCATTCGCTTACATTCGCCTATGCTTGCCTGATATTTGGCTACGATTTGGACGATTGGTTGTTCACCCAATTGTCGGCCATACTGATGGCTTCATCGAGCGTGACCTTCGCCGCCTTGTAATATTTGGAATCCGTAACACCGCTGTCGTCAATCAGTTGCTGGGCCGCATCCATGGCATTGCTCAGTACAGTGAGCAGTTTCCTACCCGTCAAGGTCAAACTTTCATCGTCCTTGAGATCTTCGACAAGCTTTTTGCCCTTGTTGATCGACTCGCGTAAAGACTGTTCCACATCCTCATCATTCGAACCGCCATTCGAATCGGAGCCATCCGTCGAAGATGTTCCGTCTCCATTGGATTCCGTGGTGCCCGACGTGCCGTCGTTCGATGTACCGCCGTTCGATGTGCCCGACGCGGAGGAATCGCCTTCGGAACTACCTGACGATTCCGAAGACTTGATTTCGTTCTGTATGTTCTTCAGACTCTCATTCAGCGAGTCCGTGGCACTGTTCAACGTTTTGGCAACGAGATTGAGCTGCGTGATGGTGGCGTTCGCCGCGCAGCCTTCCGTATCGACGGTGCTTTCCGCGCTTGACGCCGCATTGGAGAAGGCGTCGAGAATGCCGTCGATTCCAAGCACGTTGCGCACCAGTTTCTGCAGGGCGCCGCTGTTTTCGGAAGTGTCGAGAATCGATTTACGCGCGGAGCTGAATTCGGCGACCGCCTGACGGCAGGAAGCCAGCGCTTTCTGTTGCTTCACATGGTAAACGTACGCACCACCAGCAAACACCGCGGCCAGCACTGCGATAATGACCACAATTCTGACCCAACGCGCCCTGGAACGCTTATCAACGGTTTCGTCGTCCATACGCACCTGCCCATTCTCACACGAGAAACGTCTCGGAAGATTGTCCTCACATATTGTAAGACCTCGTTCATGAGTATGAGCTGGACTCGGAAGAACATTCTCGACGACAAACGGCTTGTTTCAACGGTTGGAGAGCCAGAAACCGTTGGAAACAAGCCGTTTTGCGAGCGTTGGAATCAGTGCTTGGAGACGTTGAACTTGAATTCGACGATATCGCCGTCCTGCATGACGTAATCGCGGCCCTCCTGACGGAGCTTGCCTTCCTCCTTGATCTTCGTCATGGATCCCTCGGCGGCGACGAAATCGTCATAGGAGACGGTGTCGGCCTTGATGAAGCCCTTTTCGAAGTCCGTATGGATCACGCCGGCGGCCTGCGGGGCGGTGTAGCCCTTGTGGATCTGCCAGGCACGCACTTCCTTCTCTCCGGCGGTCAGGAAGGTGGACAGGCCAAGGGTGTCGTAGCCCACGCGTGCCAGCTGATCGAGACCGGATTCCTCCAGTCCGGCGTCAGCAAGCATTTCACGGGCGTCTTCCTCGTCAAGTTCGGTCAGATCGGCTTCGAACTGCGCGTTAAGGAAGATTGCCGGAGCCGGAGCAACGGAAGCCGCGAGCTTGTCCTGCAGTTCCTTGTTCTGCAGTTCGGAATCGTCCACGTTGAACACGTAGATGAACGGCTTGGCGCTCATCAGATGCAAGTCGTAGACGGATTCCTTGTCGAAGCGCCCTTCCCGGGCGGCCTTGTCGATCGTTTCGCCGGCTTCGAGGATGCTCTTGGCCTCCTTGACCGCTTCCATGTAGGACGGCTCGATCTTCTTGCCGCGCAGATCCTTCTCGAGCTTCGGCAGTGCGTTCTCGATGGTCTGCAGATCGGCGAGGATCAGTTCGGTGTTGATGGTGTCGATGTCGTCCGCCGGATCGACCTTGCCGTTGACATGTACGATGTCGTCGTTTTCGAATGCGCGCACGACTTCGCAGATGGCGTCGGCCTCACGGATGTTGGCAAGGAACTTGTTGCCCAGGCCTTCGCCTTCGGACGCGCCTTTGACGATGCCTGCGATGTCGACGAAGGTGACGGTCGCCGGCACGATCTTCTCGGTGTGCACGAGCTTGGCCAGAATCGGAAGACGATCATCCGGCAACGGCACGATGCCGGTGTTCGGCTCAATGGTGGCGAACGGATAATTCTCCGCAAGCACGTTGTTGCGGGTCAATGCGTTGAACATGGTGGACTTGCCGACGTTCGGCAATCCGACGATTCCAATAGTAAGAGACATGGTTCCCTAGCTTAGTATCAGGCTTCGATGGCGTCGACGGCTTTGATGACCGCACCTCGGAACGCGCTTTCCTCAAGGGATGCGACGCCCTTGATGGTGGTGCCTCCCGGCGAGCATACGGCGTCCTTCATGGCACCGGGGTGATTTTCGGTGGCCATATACAGGGCTCCGACGCCTTCCACCATCTTCGCCGCCAGACGGTATGCCGTGGCGCGCTGCAGGCCATATTTCACGCCCGCGTCGCCCAATGCCTCGATATACATGTCGGTGAAGGCCGGAGCGCAGCCGGCAATGCACATCGCGATGCCCATGTGGGCGCTGTCGACGCGTTCGATCAGGCTGATCGGGGCGAACAGCCGCTCGAAGGTCTCGGTCTGCGCTTCGGTGAGCGTATTGTCGATTTCGGTGACGAGCACGCCCTCACCCACGGCCATCGGCGTGTTCGGAATGGTGCATTGGATATGTGCTTCGTTGAAATCGTCGCCGAACAGCTCACGGAATTTGTTCAGATCCCAGCCGGCCGCGATGGACACGACGATTTTGCCCGGCTTGGCCAGGCTCTTCGTAACCGGCCCGATCACGCTTTCGATCTGATACGGCTTGATGGCGATGACGACCACGTCGGCGGCTTCGGCTACTTCCGCCGCGGTGTGCAACGGCTGCGCGCCCAATTCGGCCGCGGTCTTCTCGAGTTTGTCGTAATGCGCGGCGCAGGCCACGATATCACCGCCGTCCAATACGCCGGCTTTAACCATGCCGGATGCGATGGCCTGGGCCATATTGCCGTATCCGATGAATCCGATGGTTGGATTGGCCATATCGATTCCTCTCTTAGAACCTTTGCTTAAAATCCCTGGACTCTAGAGCTTCTCGAAGATCCCTCTCAGAACAGCGTTTCAAGATCACCACGGTTGAGCGCCTCGTCGAACACGTGCCTGAACACCTTGGATCCGTGGATACCGTCATGTTCGAACTCGTTGGTGGTCCAATAATGCGAGTTGCCCACGCGGGACAAGGTGTCGAGTTGAAGTCCGGAATCCACGTACATGTCGTCGAAGTAGACCGCCGCCTGCAGCGGCACCTCATTGCGCATCAGCTGGTCCGCGTCGTAGATCGCACCGAACGAGGTGTCTTCCATCAACACGTCCATGGCCGGCTTGAACGGGCGAAGCGCGCTTTCCTGTTCGAACATCCACGGGAACATCGCCTCTCCCGTGAAGTTGAGAGGCCTTTTAGCGCTATCGAATTCCGGATGCTCGTCGCGTACCCGCTGCGCGGCCCAACGAATCGGCTCGTCAAGCTCGCCGTTGGCGTAGATGAACTCCTGCAGGGGCCAGTACAGCGGTCTCGACGATGTGGCGTCCATCACGGCATACAGGAATTCGTCCGACAGTTCGGTATTGCGCGAAGCGGAACCGTCCGCACCAAGGAACGCCTGGTCGAGTATCCAGTGCACGCGTTCGAAGCTTGGTTTCATGCCGAAGTCGGAACCGAGGCACTGCAGACGTTCCACGGTCAGTACGTCACCGTTGGGCAGCAATGTCTCACGCGAGGCCAGAATGTCGGCGACCGCGGACGCGCGGTCCATATCGATCGGATAGCGATCGTAGAACTGCTTCGTCTTCGTTGCCATGCGTGGGAAAGTATGCCTGTACACGTCGGCTGCGTCCGCCGGCACGTGCGGAATGCCTCCGGTGGTGAAGCTCGCGGCGAGGCCCTGCGGGAACAGCGAAAGATATGTGAGCGTCAGGAATCCGCCATAGCTTTGGCCCAACGTGACCCAACGGGAGCCGGAGAACTCCGTACGGCGCAGATGTTCGAAATCACGGACGATCGAATCGGCCAGGAAATGCTTCAGGAATGCGGCTCCCGCTTCGCCATCCATGGTACGCATCACATGTGCGTCCACTCGAGAGGAACGACCGGTGCCGCGCTGATCGGGCAGAATCACACGGAAATGCTTGATGGCCTCCTCAATCCAACCATCGGAACTTGGGCTCAACGGACGCGGACCGCTGCCACCGGGACCACCT
This sequence comes from Anaerovoracaceae bacterium, assembly GCA_963598975.1. Lineage (GTDB taxonomy): Bacteria > Actinomycetota > Actinomycetes > Actinomycetales > Bifidobacteriaceae > Bifidobacterium. The sequence goes on along the minus strand of CAVBVU010000015.1, from coordinate 7,526 downwards.
TGCAGGAAAATCAGCAACGGAAGCTCATCATGTACATGCTCCGGAGCCGTGACGATCCGGTAGAACAGGCTGATGGACGGGCCATCGAAACCGTGGCCGGGTTCATGACCCGACCAGTCCAACGGAACTTTGATCGAATGGTCCTCAACATGCAATCCGGGCACGTAATACTTGGTCAGCAGCGTCATCGTGCATCCACCTTTCCTGATATCCCTTCTGCAGCGAACGGAACGGCGGGTGCATCGTCGACAAGGACGGCATGTGGGTTCGATTGCATTCATTTCCTCCCGTCGACGTCGCCGTCACCCTTGCCTTTCGCCGGAAAGGGTCGCTGGGTCTCTTCCACCATACACGGCGGGCCCGTCTCATGCCTACGCATGATACCGTAATGGCCAGCCGCGCGTTACGCTTGAACCACTATGACTAGACTGCAACGCCTGTTTTCGTGGATTCGCGGCCATGTGATCGTCGCAGACAGCATCATCACCGCATTGCTCGCCCTATTCATGTTTGGCCTTGGCAACAACATCGAGTTCAATCACGGACTGCTGTATAACTATCCGGCGCAGGTGCAGATGGTCTGGTCGATCGCGTTGCTCGTTCCGCTCATCACGCGCCGGCGATGGCCTCAAATCAGTGCCTTGGCATTTGTGGCGCTGGTGCTGCTGCATCTATTGTTCGGCCCATGCATGCTGATTACCGATTTTTTTGCGCCGTTCATGCTGTATTCGGTGATTCTGTACGGTAACCCGCATAATTCGAAGGTGTTCATCGTGCTGGCATTCGCCGTCGATGGCCTGGCCTCAATCATCATAGGCTGGGCGATGACGGTCGGTCCGATTCTGGCCGTAGGCAGCGGACAGTTCTCCGCCGTCGACGCAACGGTGCCGAATGGTCTCTCCTCCTGCAACACCGTCTATTCCGGTCGGGGATTGCCGAGCGGCTGCACCAATACGATACTGATACTGCGGTACATGGTCATGATGTTCGTCGCCATCGCGCTGTGCTTGGCGTCGACGATCATCATCGCCTACTGGCAGCGTGCCCGTCTGATGACGGTACGGATGATGCAGGAACGCAATAACGCGATTGCCGCGCGCGAGGTCGAGGAGCGCAATATCGCGGCGCTGGCGGAGCGTGCACGCATCGCGCGGGACATGCATGACGTGGTGGCGCATACGTTGTCGATCATCATCGTGCAGTCCGACGGCGGCCGGTACGCCGGCGCGAACGATCCCGTCGTGGCACGTTCCACCATGGAGACGATCAGACATGAATCCGAGCATGCACTGCATGACATGGCCAGACTTCTTGGCGTATTAGGCGGATCTCCCCATGCCGACTACGCCGATATCGACGCATTGATCGCACAGGCACGTACCGTGGCACCCGACACCGTCATCACACGGGAGATCATCGGAGATGCACGTCCCGACATGCTGGAAGATCGGACAAGCGTGGCCATCTACCATGTGATGCAGGAATCGTTGACGAACATCCGCAAATATGCGGGACCGAAGGTGACCGTACATGTCACGGAATCATGGAATGACGGCACATTGACCGTGACCGTCACGGATAGCGGGCGCGGCGCTTCGGCCGGATTGGACGGGCACGCGCCCGGCTACGGATTGACGGGCATGCGCGAACGCATCGAAGCCGTGGGAGGATCGGTGACGTTCGGCCCGAGGACAGGAGGCGGGTTCGCCGTATGCGCGACGGTGCCGTTCGCCACGAATGCCAGTGCGATGTCCTCGCACTCCTCATGTAAAGACGCCCATGCGGCGTCGACGGCGATCGACGGGCTGCCGGCCGACGCTCAGGCCATGCGGTTGTCTGAATACGGGGCATCCGGCGAGGCGAGAACGATCCTCTCTCCGAAGTTGCCGACCTTGCCGACGATGCAGACGATACGAACCAGTCTGCGATCCAAACCGATCGCCCAGGCCATCGATATTTCCGGACGTCGGTTCAATTGGGTGGAGCGGCTTTCGCAATGGACGCAACGGCATTACGTCTTGGTGGACACCATCATCACGGCGCTGCTCATCATGGCGTTCGGATCGGTGTCGGTCAGCCTGTTCTCCTACGGCATGGGCCCGGAGCAGATGCCATTTCGCATGCTGAGCGTCATGGAGCTGCTGCCGTTATGCATGCGAAGGAGATTCCCGGAAGGCTGCGCGCTGATCATAGCCATACTCTCCACGTTGCAGCTGTTCGTTTTCGAGCCCATCGATCTTGCCAATATCGTGGCCTCGATGAGCGCATTGCATGCGGCGGTACTGTACGGAAGGGAAAGAGCGTGGCGTTGGACCGGACTCGTCTCCATCATCAATGCTCTCTTGATTGGGATGAAGGTCATGCTGTCACTGCTTGGCTACCCGAGCATATCGGTTTTCCTGATACAAGGCATCATCACATACGAGCCGCGACGGACCACATGGCTCGCATCCGGGGCGATATTCACCGGCCTGGTCTGCACCATGGCTGTCCTGGCTACATGCGGAGGCGTCATCGCCATAGCTCGATGGACCCGTTCCAGCTGCTCGAACGCACTCGTCCTGCAGGCAAGGAAGGAGGCATTGATCGCCGAACAGGACAAGCAGAAGATTCTTGCGGCGAATCTGGAACGGGACCGTATCAGCACGAACATTCAGTCGGAGGTCACCGCCGCGCTTAACAGCGTCATCGACCAGACCATCTCCGGATTACGCATGCTCGATGAAGCCAAGGCACGCGGTGAAGAGCCCTCGGCGGAATCGATCGCGTCTGCGTTCGTGGCCATCGGAAGTCAGGGGCGTGAAGCATTGGCCCATATGCGCCAACTGCTGCGGGTACTGCGCGAGACCGGATTCAGCGATGAGGCTCATGCCGGCAAGTCCGAAGAGATGCGGCTCAAACCCGCTGCCTCATTGGACGAACAGATGAAATCAGGGTTTTTTCGGGGTATGTTCCAACGCTGACGGCGCAATGCTGCCGATAAGGTGGAAGGCATGAGTGAAGAGCAGAAAATTCGCGTGATCATCGCCGACGATCAGGAACTGGTACGCGCCGGTTTCGCCATGGTAATCGGCTCGCAGCCCGACATGATGGTCGCCGGTCAGGCTCGCGACGGAGCGGAAGCGGTGGTCTTGGCCGAGACACTGCATCCCGATGTGGTGCTGATGGATGTGCGTATGCCCGGCATGGACGGCATCGAAGCGACGCGCCAGATCAGTTCATTGCAGCATCGTTTCGCCGCGACCGGAGCGCAAACTGGCCCGCGGCAGACCCGTGTGATCATTTTGACGACGTTCGATCTGGACGAATACGTGATGGCCGCCATCAATGCCGGAGCATCCGGTTTCCTGCTCAAGGACACCGAACCGGAAACGTTGCTCAATTCGATTCGCACCGTATTCCAAGGCAATGCGATCATCGCACCGTCCGCGACGAAACGACTGATTGAAAGAATGATGGAAGGTGGACTGACCGATCAAAACTCCCTCACCATCCCCACGTCGGCGGACACTGCACCATCACGGCCGGCATATACTGATCCGGAACTGGATGAACTGACCGATCGTGAGCGTGAGGTCCTCATCGAAATCGCGCACGGTCTGTCCAATCAGGAGATCGCCGACCGGTTGTTCATCAGCCTGCCGACGGTGAAAACGCATGTGGCGCATATCCTGTCGAAGATCAATGCCCGCGATCGCGTGCAGGCGGTCGTCTTCGCCTACGAAAACCATCTGGTGTGACAGTTTCATCGACACCGCAAAAAAAGATTTATAACCACGGAAATCGGTCTGTCTATGACATATTTGCGTCATAGACAGACCGATTTTTCCGTGGTTATGGACCGGTTTTACGGCCAGAACCGCTCATTGAGGACCCTAGGCCTCTGCAAGCGCTTCGACCGGCGGGGTGTTCACCGCACGTCGCGCCGGAAACACGCTGGCAAGCAGCGAGGCAGCGGCGGCCACACCCAACACGATGCCGTTGACGGTCCATTCGAACGGGAACGCCACCGTGCCGTACATGCTGAACACCACATACGAGCCGAGCCAGCCGAACAGGGTGCCGAGCATCACGCCGACCATGCCGGACACCAGTGAGATGAGCAACGCCTCCACGCCCAGTGAACGCCTGAGCTGGCCTCGGGTCATGCCGATGGCGCGCAAGGTGGCGGATTCACGGGTGCGTTCGATCACGGACAGCGACAGCGTGTTGGCCACGCCGACCAGCGCGACAAGCACGGCCACGGCGATCAGACCCACCATGAGCATCATCATGGAATCAATCGACTTCCCCCACTGCACACGTTCGGCGATCGGACCGGATACGGTTGCGTCGACGCTCTTCGAGAGTGCGGATTGGAGGCTGTCGAATACACCGCTGAGCGTGATGCCGGTTTCGTTGATCTTTACCAGCAATGTGTGCGAGTTCGTATCGAGATCACCGTTCGTGAAATGGCTCTCATCCACGAATCCCACGGCACCGTATCCGCTGGAGACGCGCCGGTAGTCGGCCTGTTTGACCTTAAGTTCGAGCGTGCGTTTCGTGTCGCCGTTCTCATCCCATGCAGTGCCAAAGGTGGCGGTTCCCTGACGGAACGTCATCCGTTTGCCGCTTTGCGCGTTGTATTGCGGCATGAGCACGGTTCCTGCATCGATGGTGGAGTCGCCCAGATCCGCTCGAATCACGTTTTGCAACTCGCCGATGTTCTTCACGCCGATAAGCAGCGTACTGGCGGAGACACTGCCATCGGAGCCTTTCAGCTGTACGTTGGCGGATGGAGCATATACGACGTCCGTCACGCCCTTGACTGCCTTGACGGCGCTGGCCATCTGCTGGCTGAGGTCACTTCCCGTGGCCACGACATCGACGCTGTAGCGGGTGGCGAGTGCATCGTTCATGGTCTCCTTGGCGCTGGCGGCACCGGTGGCGATGGTGGAGACGAGCGTCACGCCGATAAGCAATGCAGCTCCGGTAGCGGCGATGCGACGCGGATTCTTCTGGATATTGGCATGGGCCACCTTGGCGGAGGGACCGGACAGCGCTACCAGCACGCCGACGCCTTTCATGAATATCGGCAGCCAGAAGACGGCGGTAAGCACGACTCCCAGAAACACAAGTCCGGCACCGGCGATGGCGGCAAGCAGGATCACGACGAACCGATTGCCGCTGAGCATATCGGCATCGCCGGTGGTCTGCATCTGCCATATCGAGAATGCCACAAGCGCGATACCAACCACGACGAACAACACGCCGAAGATGGCGCGCGCACGACCGGAGCGACGATCATCGGTCAGTTCGAGCGAACGCAACGCCTCCAAAGGGGTCACCGACGTCGCGGAACGTGCGGAACCCAAGGAGGCAAGCACGGTCATGGTGATGCCGAATACGATCGGCACCACGAACACCTGCCAGGAGAAGATCAGATGCATGGTCTGCTTCATGACGCCGCTGGCGCACACGATTCCCATAAGCGTGCACCCGAACACCACGCCCAACATGGATGCGATCAAGCCAAGCAGGCAGGATTCAAGCAGCACGGAGGCATACAGCTGCCCTTTCTTCGCGCCGATGGTGCGTAGCAGGGCAAGCGTACGGCGACGTTGGGCCACGAGTACCTGGAAGGTGTTGGCGATGACGAGTGCCGCCACGAGCATGGCCAGTACGCCGAAGCACAGCAGGAAGATGGTGACGATGCTGGTTTCACCCACACCGATGCTCTTTATGTAGGCATTGCTGACTTCCTGACGCGACATGAGACTGAAATGCTTCGGCAGAAGCCCGTTCACCTCGTGGATGGTTTTCGCGGATACCGTATTGTCGTCCTTGGCGAGGTCGAGGTAGACCATGGTGGCCCCTGCGGAATTGAAATCGCTCACTCCCTGCATCCGTGCGATGAGGTTGTCGGAGGCCACGATCGCGCCTCCATAGTATGAGTAGACGCCATTGGGATCGGAAGTGATGCCGACCACACGCACGTTCTCGGCCTGGGCCTTGCCGCCCTCGTCGTCGATGGCGTAGCGCGAGGTCAGTGTCACGGTATCGCCGATGTTCACGCCCAGCTGTTTGATGATGTTGCTCGGCAACGCGACTTCGTTGCTGTCGATGGGCCGGCTGCCTTCGGTGATGTCGACCGGCAGCAGTTTGCCGTTCCGTGCGGTGGAAATGGCCTCGCCGCTGACATTGTTGCCTGCTTTGGAGACGGTTACGCTGCTTTCCAAGGCGACCCGCACTCCGTTGACGCCTTCGATGCCGTTCATCCGGTCGAGGTGGAAGTCGCCGACGGTCGTAGAATACACATCATTCAGTGCTTGCTCACTCAACCCATCGGTGGAGGGGCTGATTGCATAGTTCGCCTTGCCGAACATGGATGTCGCACGGCGGGAAAGCGAATCGTTCATGGCGTTGCCGAACAGGAAAGTGCTGGCGATGAACGCCGTGCCGATCATGATGGCGATGCCGGCCGGGATGAGCATGCGTCTGGTCTTGCGCATGAGTTTTATTGTGATGGACCACATGGTTGCCGCCGTTCCTTCTTCAGATTCTTGAACCGTTGTAATGCGCCGGTCAGCCGGCGTGACGTGCATTGGACGCGTTCCGCGTGGAGAGCTCTCGTTCCTTCATCAGCAGATCACTCATCTGGTCGGCGGTCGGATCGTCGACATCGGCCACGATGCGACCATCCGCGAACACGATGGCGCGGTCGGCATAGGAGGCCGCAACGGGGTCATGCGTAACCATGATGATGGTCTGCCCGAGCTCGTTGACGGAACGTTTGAGGAAGCTCAATACCTCAGCACTGGATATGGAGTCGAGATTGCCGGTCGGCTCATCGGCGAACACCAGCTGCGGCTTGGTGATCAGGGCGCGCGCGATGGCAACGCGCTGCTGCTGGCCACCCGACAATTCGTTCGGCCGGTGATGCAGACGTTCCTTCAATCCGAGCGTCTCGACCAGCAGGGCCAGCCATTGCCGGTCCGGCTTCTCACCGGCCAAGGTAAGCGGCATGAGGATGTTCTGTTCCGCGGTGAACATCGGCAGCAGGTTGAAGCTTTGGAAGATGAATCCGATCTTATGACGACGCAACAGGGTGAGCTGATTGTCGTTCAATCGCGTCAGATCGTCGCCATCGAACACGATGTGGCCGCCGGTGGCCGAATCCAACCCCGCCAGTGTATGCATCAACGTGGATTTGCCAGAGCCGGACGGCCCCATGATCGCGGTGAACCTGCCACGCTCGAAGCGTATGTTCACATCGCGCAGCGCATGCACGACGTTTTCGCCACGGCCGTAATCCTTGACGAGACCCACGGCCTCGATGGCCGTATCGTTGGTTTGCAGTACGTCCCTGATATCCATGTCATTGTTCCTTTCCTCGGACATATCTCCAAAGGTAGGGAATGATGACGTTTCCCGACATCATGCGCCGGTCTGACTTTTCATCTCATCCTTGAGTATGATGACCTCTGGGGGTACGGTCAGTCATCCAGCAGCACGCCCTCCTGTGGCGGATCGAGCCAGTAGGATTC
>CAVBVU010000014.1:0-23770 GCA_963598975.1 Anaerovoracaceae bacterium | reverse complement strand
GCGAATTCTGCTAAGGTACAGATTAATTCAACCCGTGAATAACCATCAAAACAGTAAAATAGTCCTGACATGACTAGATGATATTTTTTATATCGAGATGAAGACAATGCCTCGTAAGAGAATTCCTACACGCTAGCAGACAAGGAGGTACATTATATGCAATCTTCCCGACGTATCGCATGGGTGGATTACGCAAAAGGCCTCGCCATTATCGGAGTCTTCATATTGCATAGCAACGCCCCGGAAAATATCATCCATACGATAGACACGTTCTGCATGCCGCTATTCTTCTTGCTTTCCGGATTTGTTTTTTCGATCCGCAAATATCCATCATTCCGACCTTTCCTATGGAACAAGCTACGGACTCTGATCATCCCGGGAGTATTTTTCACGGCCGTGCCATTCGCCATCGAACGCGTCACAGGAATAATTTCCGGTAATACCTGGACCGCAAAAGCCTATGCGGAATGGTTTTTAGGACTTGCTGTCAACCTTCGCGGCCATGAAGGATTTGGATCCATCCCGTGGTTCCTTGTGTGCCTATTCGTGGTTGAAATCGGAGGCTATATACTGCTTCACATATCCGAACGCTTCAACCTTTCCAAATGGACATCTGTCGGTATCGGTATCGCAAGCATACTTATCGGATACCTGTACAGCACGTTCATCCATATCGTCCTGCCATGGGGAGCAGATATCGCTCTGTCAATGTTCGGCTATTTTATCTTTGGATATGTAGTGCGAGGCCACCATGACGTGATGGAACGCACGATGCATCCTGCCACAGCTATTGTCGCAATTGCGCTGCTAGTAGCTGCCACCATGCTGAATACACGGCAACCAGTCAACGTGTATATGAATACGTATGGCAACATCGGATACTACCTAATCGGAGCGTTCTCCGGCATATGGGCCATAATCGCAATATGCATCGGACTAGGGCACATCCACGCCGTCCCACTTTCAGCAATCACCTATTGCGGACGCAATACCTTGGTGTTTTACTGTGTGAACGCACCAATCTACGGCAGTCTGATTCCGCTCATTTTGAGATGGATCGGGCTCGATACCAACGGTGGATCCATAATGAACCAATTGTTATGTATGCTGGGAGCAATTATCATCAATCTGATCATCTGTTCCGCCGTAACAGAAATCGTAAATCGTTGGCTACCTGGGGTGTTGGGCAAACCCAAACCTCAACACTCCTGAAACCAAAAAGCGACCGTTGTGGCAGCACAACCTTAAACATGCTGCACTGCCACAACGGTCGTTGGCTTTCGTTCTCAACCAATCAAGGAAATCAGCGGAGCGGATTACTTGCCTGGCGAACCAGTCCGATGGGAAACCTGAAGCTTCTGCTGAGCTAGGTACAGCACTTCATCCACAAAGTCAACCATCTGCTAAACGACGGTCCCGATAACATTCCCTTACAAATCATCTCCAGAAATTCATCCAAAAACGCACTATTTTTATATTGGCGATAACACTGGTCTTTGAATCATTTATATCTCTCGTTACCGTCTGTTGGGTAACTTGGACAGAACACGCTTTCGCCAAAACGCCACGTCACCTTTAAAGATGTTCCAACGATGACGCACGATGTCCCCCGTTCTCTTCCATCGGATATCAGCAAAATTGCTTTCAGTAATTTCGTCCACTTCAAGAGGCTCGAATGCTCCGGGAAGAATCTTGAACACCTTGGCGGAATCCAACTGGTCCGGAAGACGAACCGCCATATCACGACGCTGAAAATGCATGTACATAAGCTCCGAAGCAACAAAGTTGCCAAGATTTCGGGTATACCTCGTCAAGACGCCATCATGCCAGACGTATACCGCTTTCGAAGCTTTCTCCGTGCAAAATGTTGTAAGATCATCATTGAAACGGGTGATTTGGAACACCGATTCGCGTGCCCGAGGATTAGCCGAATAATCTCTTGTGAACACAGGAAAACCATGTTCCTTGTAAATCATGTTCACATTGGTCGACAAATAACTTTCGTCAAAGGTAAAGCCACGATTGGATAGCAGCACTTCTTTATAAAGTTCACGTCCGTTCAGAGGAAGCATGAAACGCATGTTATTCTCAGCATTGTTCTTAAGAATCGAACAATGTCCAAGCACGAAAAGCTTGTCATAATTCTCAAGCATGGCATCAGTAACGAAATGGTCCAGTCGTCCAAACACCATGTCGCAGTCGCAGTATCCCCAATGTTCATAGTCCTGCAGATACTCGGAGAACAGATAACCATACATTGGTCTTAAATCACATAATTTGTACGGTGCATCCAGCGCGACCGGGAAATCAAACTTATTTTGGGCCCGTTCCTGCATATCTTTGAATGCTTCGTAGTGCACATGCACGTTCTGCGGATATTCATATTCCGTGCGGTCATCAGTGAAAATCAGCCAATCATAATCCTCATTAGCCGCGCATGAATTGAGGAACAATTGGAAGTAATTGCCGAATTTTCCATAGTACGGAAGAATGAATGCACATTTTCTCATCTTTTTTCCTTTTTCTATTTCGCATGGCCCAGATAGAATCGCTGCAATTCTGCCGCAACATCATGGATGTCAAAACCCTTATTCCTTACAGTCTCCGAAAAATCCTGACGTTCCTTTTCATTAGTCAACGAACGTCGGCACTCTTCAGCCCAATGCCGTGCCGATTCCTGCAGAGAAACGAATTCCAGTAAATCAGTCACTTTGGCAACCGTAGGAACCGCGTCCTTGGTAGCCAGACAAGGCACACCAGCGCATTGCGCTTCGGCATAGACAATGCCAAACCCCTCGAACAACGATGGCAGCAAAAACAAATCCATCGCTTGGTACAGATCGGGCATATCGGTACGAGCCCCAAGAAACATGACTTTGTCCGCAATGCCAAGCTCTTCCACTTTCTTGCGCATTTGCTGCTCAAGTTCACCAATACCGACCAGCATGAGCTTGGTGTTCGCCTCCATATGAGCGTACTCAGCGAAAATCTCCAACAAGAACAGCGGGTTCTTCTGCTGACGGAAACGTCCACAGAAACCTATGAGTTTAGTATCGTCACCGACCCCTAATTCGGCACGTACCCGCTGACGGACATCCGAATGAAAAGCGAATTTTTCGGTGTCGATGCCGTTCTTCACCCAAGTAAACGACTTGCCTGGAAACATATAATCGGCAGCCTGCTGCGAGCAGGCGAAATAATGAGTGGGAGCAGTACTGATCTGCTTGTGCACGACGCGATCACGATATGTCTTGATCAACGCTTTGATGCCACTTGGCTGCGGTCCAAACTGTGTGCCTGAACCGGCATTATGAGAATGTAGGATGCGTAGAGGAATCCCCGCTTCCTTGGCTACTTTAAGCGGATACGCATACGGATAGTTGGCATTCACATGGATACCCGCAAATTCAGGATGTGTGCGAAAGAAACGGAGCAGCTCCGAATGGGATTTGACTAACGATTCACGCTGCGAGTACATCACTCGGTAGATGCGTCCACCCATGGCAAGGATCTCATCCTCATAAGCCAGCTTGCCTTCATTGTGGGATTCAAGGAAATCAAACTGGACCTTGCTACGGTCAATGTTACGGTAGACATTCATAATGAACGCCTCTACCCCTCCAAAGCCACCGAGCATACCCCACTGAAGTATACGAATTGGTTCAGCCACTTTAAACCCTTCTGCTTTGCGCTCAGCGATCAATGAGATATGCGCGTATACAGCGCTGGAATATGCGCCATCATCCATATCTTTGCTTTGCGGGAGATACTCAGCGTTTCATCCTTATAGACTTTTTTCGCGGCATGGGCCAGTTTCTTCCGCCAGACGGCAAGCACTTCCGCGCCCATATGCTTTGAAGCCAAGTCGTAGACGATGTCATACCTTCCCTGCATGGAGAAGAACGCGAGCGCGCTCCGGTCGGCATATCCGCTTTCGGCAAGGTATTTGCAGCATTTGTCGGCGATGATGGCACGATCGAAGCTGTGTTCGTTCAGGCTGGCGGTCGTGATGGAATTCCTACGGATCCGATAACGGTACAGCGCCTTCGGATTGAAGTAGATGCCGTTCATCGTACGGTACACGTGGGCGAGCACGTAGTAGTCCTCGTTATTCAGGCCTTCGGGGAACCGAAAGCCATCTTCCCGGAAGAAGCGCGCGTCGAACAGCTTGTTCCACACCGCGCTGGCCATACGGTCTCGATGGTAAAGGAAGGAATGCAACGCCTGGTCTGACGTGAAGACGCGTGCCGGCAGATGCCCGTCGATGTGCTCCGTGCCGCCGTCTTCAAAGTTCTTCTCCGTGCCGCACATCACCACGTCGGCTTCATGCTGTTCCCGCATCCATTGCCACATGGTGCGCAGCATGTCAGGGTCGATCCAGTCGTCGCTGTCCACGAAAGCGATGAGATCGCCCTCCGCCTGGTCAAGTCCGGCGTTGCGCGCGGAAGACAATCCTCCGTTCGCTTTATGGATAACGCTGATACGGTTATCTTCCACTGCCCACGTATCACATTTACCCGGGCAAGTATCGCGGGAGCCATCATCGACGAGGATGATTTCCAGGTTGCGATAGCTTTGCTCGACAATGCTTTTGACGCATTGATCAAGATATCGTTCCACGTTGTAAACGGGAACGATCACGCTGATCAGCGGCTCCTCGGAAACCTTGTTGCTCATGCGTGCACCGTCACAATGCTTTTGGCGTCGAAACGCTTGGACATGCAGGTTTCGACCTCCGGAAGGAAATGCCCGACCGCTATGTACATCACCAAGAATTCGCTATCCGGCAGATTCAGCAACTTGCGTGTGGCCTCGTCACGCTTCATCGGCAGCATGGTGTTCAGTGGGCATGCGGCAAGCTGCTGCTCCTCAAGGGCAAGCAGCAGAGACATTCCGAACAGGCCGCCGTCCGTATATCCCTCATTGCGCTCATCCTGATTCATGAATGCCTGATTGTCGGCGGTGAGCAGAATAAGCGCCGGGGGCATCTTATATCCGCGGAATCCTCCCTGCAATGGCATCAGCCGGGCAATCAGGTCGGCGTTGGTGATGATATGCACGCGAGTAGGCTGACGATTGCACACCGAGGGGGTGCGCATGGCGGTCTCCACGGCTTGTTCAATGTCTTCGGCTGTGACGGGCTCATCGCTGAATTCGCGCACGGAATGGCGCACTTGAGACAACTGGCTGTATGTAAGCTCCGCGTTATGCGTTTTATCGGCGGCTCTAATAGTCAACACGCCTCCGACGTGCCCCTGCGCCTGGCCTATCTCATTCCACAGGTCATCCGAAAAGAGGCTTCGCATGTATGCAAGATCGTAGCCTTCGCGTTCATGACGTGCACGGTATTCGTGCAGTGCACAAATCGCAGACTGGAAGATCTCATTGTTTGTATACCGTGCGTCGACCTTGCGCAGGGCCGTCAGCAAAGGGGCGAATTGGGCAAGCACGCCTTTGCCGAATCCGAAACGGAAGTCCCGGTGGCTCAATCCTTTTTCAATCTGATGGGTGAAAAAGATGATTCGGGTTTCCAGGTGCGCTTTCCTCATGGATCCACGCTTGGCGTAGTTTCGCCTGAAACGCCTCATCTGATGAATGGTCTCATGGCTCAGTTTCAGTGAGGATTGCACTCCACGCGCCCACGCAATCAGCGATTCAGGGACGATGCTTTTCAGCTGCTCTCTCATGGTTCCGTTCCTTCTAGTCCTTCAGCGCATCACGCAGGTATGTTCTGGAACGTTCGACTTCACGTCCCAGTTTTTCGTTGGTGGAACGATAATCGATGGTCGACTCATCCCAGGTCTCCCCTTCGATGAGCTGCCTGCTGTCCAATCCGCACAGCTTAAGCAGCGAGCTCATGCGATCGTCCATGTTGACCTTGCCGTTGTGCTTGCCGCGCACCACGTAGAACTGCTTCTCGAATTTGATGGAGAACGCGGTGCCATGGAAGGATGCGGACAACACGTAGTCGGCATTCTTGATTAGGCTGAGATAATGGTTCGGCGCGGCCACCTCGAGCAGGTGGAAACCATACTTCTTCAAGCCATAGGACTTATTGCCGGTGAACATCACGTATACCGGCAGACCCTTGCTCTGCGCGAACGCCTGTACCGCTTTGGCCGCGGAATCATTGAGCTCGATAGAGTCGATGGCGTAGTAGAAGATGTACCGCTCATGCACCAGCGGCGCGGCGGTGATGGGATCATACGCTTCGGCATCAATCAGCAGAGTCGGATCAAGCACCTGTTCCACATGCTGCGGCACCAGCGGCTGCAGATACTCCTGAGCGGTTAGTTCACGTACCGCGATGGACTGGTAATCGGACAACAGCTTGACATAGTGCTCGGCAAGCGCCTTGTCACCCTTCTTGTCAAGAATGTGGCCGCCCATGCTGGAAGCGTAGGAAATCTTACGTCCCTGATGCACGAAACTCAACAGGTACGCGTCAGAGTAGTCCCAAGCGTCCGTATTCCAAATCTGATCGCTGCCGGACACGAAAACATCATACTTGCCGTTAAGCTCCTCCAGCTGCTCCACGGTCTCGTAGAACTTCGGAGTGAGACTCAACGCCTTATGCTGCAGGTCAACAAAATCATCGTGACGCTGCTGGATCAGCTTATGATGGAAGAACGCATACAGGTTCTTGGCGATATCCTTCGGACCGGACACCTTCTTGTACACGTCGTACAGGTACTGCTGGCGCGGCGTGGAGAAATCAATAACGTCGCATTCATGACCAAACTGCTCAATAGCCTTCTGTGTAGCGAACGCCTGCAGGAACGAACCATTATTGTGGGCAGCATGGTAGGTAATCAGCGCTATTTTCATTATCAGGCCCCATCCACCGCATTTTCGCCATCATATGATTTACGTCGCCAGAACAGGAACGGGCAGATCCTTGTTCCCAAATAGTTGATCTTGTCCTTAACCGGCAGATAACGCATGATGCTCCATGGAAGCATATGGAACAATCGGAACAGTTCTTCCAGTCTTCCACGCACCTGCTCGTCCGACCAATCCAACTGCCGCGACCGATATATCGAGTCCTTAAGCTGGCTGAAAAACTCCGGGACCAAATCAACGGCGCCCGCGTCCAACAGAAAACGCACCTTGTTGATCAACGCCTCGATAAGATCAAGGGAATGCACGTTATATGCGGAATGCATGACGCTGCCATCGCGCTCAACGTAATGATACAGGCGCTCGGACAACAGCACCGCCGTACGGGCCTGACCAAAAATCCTGTACGTCACAAACTCATCCTCATAGGCCTTTCCCACAGGGAAGCGGACATCATTCCACAACGAACGGTGGTAGAGCTTATTCCACACCACTACATTGTCCATGCCATGCTCGTCTCCACGTCGTCTCAAGCAGTCCAAGCCCGAACACGTTTTTCGAACATCCGTAACCGGGGCATACTCCTCACGCCAAACCGGAGCCGTCTGAACAACCGCGCGGCCATCGGCATCCTCATGGAACACCGAACACATGGCGAGATCCGCTTGGGAATCCCGCACGGCATCCGCCATGACGGCAATGTAATCCGGTTCCACATAATCGTCGCCGTCCACGAAAGCGATGAATTCACCGGCAGCCACATCCAATCCGGCATTACGGGCCGAGGAACGACCACCGTTAGGCTTGTGGATCACACGAACGCGGGAATCCTTTTCGGCCCATGCATCGCATATCGCCGGGCACCGGTCCTTGCCACCGTCATCCACCAGAATAATCTCCAGATCACGATACGTCTGATCCACCACGCTACGGATGCACCGTTCAAGATAAGGCTCCACCCCATATATGGGGATAATCACGCTAACCAATGACTCACTCATACATATCACCTATCTCAAATACCATTTCCATAAAAACGTCATGTTCACAGCGAACGCGACCTTGGTACGTCGATCCGTGGCCACGCGCCTGAGTTCCTTCAAGTACACACCGCGATACGGCGACGAAGCTATACACCGGACAAAACGCAACAGTTCCGCTTTATCGGCACTCCCCGCCGTTTTGCCAGCATCAAAGACCGTCCATAACACATCGTTCGCCAAACGCAGATGCAGCCCACTCTTATTCGCGCCGCTGATAGGCATGCCCTGGTAGAACGCCAGATGCCTGCCATGGGAATACTCCAGATCATGCGCTTTTCCCGGACGGAATCCACGAGCCAAACTATTGGCATGCTGCAAGTAAAGATAAGAGCGCTGTGGCGAGCAGACCATACGAATACCGCGGGCAAGAAGATCCAAGACGAACACCGTATCTTCGCCGAACATAACATCACGGGCAAACCGCAGGTCTCCGATAGCCGCACGACGATACAGTTTCCCCCAGCATTGATACAGCAGTTCATCATTGTCAAGGGCGCATATCCGATCCGCCATGTTTTTCTCATGACGCTGATTCGTGTCAAGCACTTCTTCCTGACGTACGGATTTGCCTCCTCGACTGACGGTACTACCATCGGCAAGCACTTCAACAACGTCGTAGCCGCATACCACCATATCGGCCGAATAATCGCGAGCACATCGCATAGCACCCATGACCGCATCGACGCGCAGCTGGTCATCGCTATCGACGAACAGTACATATTCACCGGCGGCAGCGTCCAAACCAGCGTTACGAGCTGCAGATACCCCCTTACAGGTTTGGTGAATCACGCGAACACGCTGGTCACGTTTTGCGGCGTCATCACAGCGTTCCGAGGATCCGTCCGTAGACCCATCATCGACCAGTATGATATCGAGCTTCGGGTAGTTCTGCGAGTATAGGCTACCTACACAAGCATCGAGGTAGCTCCCCGCGTTCCACACCGGCACAATGATACTTACCAAAGGTAAGGAGAGCGATTCAGTGTTGCCAGTCATGATTTCCCCGCATTCCTTATATAGAATTCCTGCAAGCTCGCGGCCACATCAGCCATCTCGTATCCCTTGGCCTGTACCGCGGCGGTCCTGTCTTTGCGTTCGTAAGCATTCTCGAGCATGTCGTTGAGTTTCTCCGCCCAAGCCGCCGGACCGTTTTCCAGACTTTCGAAATGCATGAGGTCGCACACCCGGGCCGACTCCGGCACCACGCCCGCGGATCCAAGGCAGGGCAATCCTGCGCACTGTGCCTCGATGTATACGATGCCCAGTCCTTCGGCCACCGACGGCAGCACGAAGGCATCCATGGCTTGGTAGAGTTCCGCAGCGTCGGCACGCTGCCCAAGCAACCGTACGCAGCCTTCCAAATTCATCTCGGTGACGTTGCGCTCGATCTCTTCCCGCAGCAAGCCTTCACCCACCAGAATCAACATGGAATCCGGATGGATGGCATGGTAGCGTTCGAACATACGCAGCAGGAACATCGGGTTCTTCTGCGGTCGCAGGCCGCCGCAGAATCCGATGACCGACGTGTGTTCGGCGATCCCCAACTCTTCGCGAAGCCTTTTCCTGACCACTGGATTGTAGGCGAATCGTGCACTGTCTATGCCGTTACGAACCCACGTATAGGGCTTGTCGGGAAACATGAAATTCGCCGCCAAATCCGAACAGGCGAAATAATGGGTGGGGTATCGGTCGATGTCTTTGGCGATGGACCGGCCCCGCATGTCCCACAGCAATGCTCGCAGCGGGTTTTCATGATGCTGGTATTCCTCGATGTTATGTGAATGCAGAACGCGCAATCCGATACCCGCACGCTGCGCGTACTTCAACGGCAACGCGTAGGGGAAGTTCGCATGCATGTGCACACCCACGATCTCCGGATGCTGCCGGAAGAACTTCGGCAGACACGTACGTGAACGAATCAGGGAATCTCGTTGCGGAACGAGCTCCCGATATACGGTTCCCCCCATGTCTCGAATCTCATCTTCGAACTGCAATGGACCGTCATGATGGTCCTGCAGAAAATCGAACTGCACTTTGGTCCGATCCATATGACGGTACACGTTCATGATGAAGGTCTCGATTCCACCCAGACCGGTGGTCATTCCCCATTGGAGGATATGAATAGGCTGTGATTCCATAGCTCATCCCCTCCTTCCGTCATCAATCATGGACATCAGATGCCGCACTTGATCGTCATAATCGAACCGTTGATCGCGAAGCCCCACGCTCAAGGAGTCACGCAAGGCCTTATCGCTGAGCAGTCGGCCTATGCCTTCAGCCAACGAGTCCTCATCAGGATAAACCAGAATTCCATCACGCCCGTCGGTAATCTGCTCACGGGAGCTTGGTATGTCGGACGCGACAATCGGTTTGCCCAGAATCCTCGCTTCCTGCAACGCGAGGCTGTACCCCTCATAACGTGACGGCTGCACGTAGATGTCGGCAGCGCTGATGTATGGGTACGGATTATCGACACGTCCCCCCAGCATGAAACATTGCTCAAGCCCATGGTCACGAATCATCGTTTCCAGTTCGACCCGCTGGTCTCCCTCACCAAGTACAAGCCAGAGGAAATCCACTCCCTGCTGACGTAGCCGCGCCGCGGCTTTCACCGCTATATCAATGCCCTTTTGCGGGAGCAGTCTTCCCAGTGTGACGATTGTGTTCGTATGCTGGGCGAAATCATCAAGTAACGGCTGAGATGCCTTGCGCCTGATGTCATCCACGTCCAGCACGTTGTACAATACTTCGGCTTTAGCCACATACGCGGGAGCCAGTTCATCGAATCCACGTTTCACCGATTCCGAAACGCAGAACACCCTGTCGTACCCACCCAGGTACGGCATGGCCAACGGCAGCCATTCCATACGCTCGTCATGCATCCACGTCGCGCGGAAACCGGCATCCAGGCGAATTCCGATAGTGGTGGTCAACGATCCGTAACCCCGAAAATCGAGCACGGCATCGAAATGTTCCTTCGGCAAATCAACAATGCGGGAAGCCGCAAGATCATATACCAGATTGCGATTCTCATTGCTGCAAAGGGTCAAAAGCTTACGCCCGAATCGATACAGAATACGCCGCACCGCATTGCAGCCCGAAAAATCGTTAAGACCAATGGCATAAGCGAATTCCGAAGCAAAATGGCAACGTCGAACCGTAACCTGGTCGGGAATCATCTTCAGCAGAGGGCCCTCACGCTCAGCAGTCAACAATGTCACGGAGACTTGGCTGTAATCCAGCGCACGCAACAGGCGTGTCAAAGCGATTTCCATACCACCGTCGCCGAGACCGCACAAAACAACAACATGCTTACGAGACGTGTCAAGCATAACGCTTCCCCTTCTCGCGAATCCAAATGGGGTAGAACAATGAAGGGCAGAAGACTCCGCCAAGAATACGCATCCAATACCGAGGCGACCGAAGTCGCTTCAACGCATGCCACCAGTATTTACGCAGAATCGTCAGATATTCGGCACGATGCTTCTCATCATCGTTGTCGTAAGTGCGTAATAGAAGTTCCTCCGCAAGAATCGCGTACGACGCCATCACCGAAGCCTTTGACTCCTGTGGAACAATGGACATCATACGTTTGTGGGCTTCCAAGCTTGTCGCCACTGATTCCAGATTCGATTTATGGGAAGCGGAATTTGGATTATTCCGGTAATTGTACAGGCAACGGTTGGTACTCACCGTTATCGTTGCCAACAACGCGTACTGCACACTGAACAGCAAATCCTCACACATGGTGATTTTCGAATCAAAGCGAAGATTCCGCTGCTCTATCAGATCACGCGAGAAAAACTTGTTCCACGCGTACCCCTTCACTCCGGAATATGCAAGGATGGTATCCAAAACGTTCTTTCGCGAGAGCACACCCGAAGAAATTTTATGATCAGCCGCTTTTCCGTGAATGGTGGAAGGGCTGTCCCAGTCCAGCACACTCCGGTAATTGAATATGGCCATCTGGGCATGCTCGCGCTGCACCAGTTCAAGCAATCCTTCGACGGTCTCCTTTTCGAGCCAGTCATCCGAATCCACGAATTCCAGCCAGTCTCCCTTCGCAGCGTCAAGCCCGGCATTCCTCGCAACGGAAACGCCGGCGTTGGCCTGATGAATCACCGTGATGCGAGGATCCTTACCGGCCCAGGCATCGCATAAACCGGCACTGCCATCAGTGGAGCCGTCATCCACCAAAATCACCTGAATATTGGTATATGTTTGCTGCACAAGACTACTGACGCATACGTCCAAGTAGTCATATGCGTTGTACACAGGGACGATAATGCTCACCAACGGATTGGTATCATTACTCATGAATGACCTCCGACCATCTGTTGTAACTTCTGATATGCCCGAGGAATAAAAGACAGAAGCAAAAATTTAATTTTCCGCGGAACCGGTACCATCGCATCACGCAACACCGGCCAAAGAAGGCGCCTCATATCACGTGCGATCCGACAATACACCGAACGAGGAGCATCGCTCTGAAAAATGTTGAACAGAACGTCAGCCCGCCCCTGCAACAGAAAATAGTTCAGGGCCTTCCGATTGGCATAACCGTGCCGCATAAGATAATCACAACACAGATTCGAAATCTGAATCTCATCACACGAATGCGCGTTGAACACGCTTGCATGTGCGATTGAGCCTTGCCTGATGCGGTAATGGTACAACGGTTTCATCCGCACAAAAATCTTGTTCATCTGCATGAAAACCTGAGTGAGCACGTAATAATCCTCACTATTCAGCCCTTCATAGAAACGAACGCCATGCTCCCCCTTGAAGAAACGCGCATCAAACATCTTGCCCCATACCGGACCTGCCAACGATATGTGATACAAGAATTGGACCATAGCCGTTTCACGGTCCATGGTTCCCTCGGGAGTACTTCGTGTATCAGCGATGACGCGGCCATCCTCCAAATCGTGCAGGCATGAGCACATCACTACGTCCGCACCGCTCTGCTCGTGCCAACGCAGCAGTTCCGATATGTAATTAGGCTCTACATAGTCGTCGCTGTCCACAAAAGTGACCATGCTGCCTGCAATAACGTCCAATCCGGCGTTTCGGGCTGAAGCCAAGCCACCATTCTTCTTGTGCACCACGCGAATACGGGAATCACGGGCCGCCCACTCATCGCATAACCGTGGGCAATCGTCGGGAGAACCATCATCCACCACAACGATGTCCAACCATTCGTAATCCTGTTCCACCATACTCTGCAGGCAGCGGTCAAGGTATTGCTCCACCCCGTATACGGGAATGACCACAGAAACCACCAGTCGGCCAGTCATCGGACAAGCCTCCCCTCACCCGATGCGAAAGACTCCAACAGCCGTATCCAATCATCGCAAATCGCCGTCATGCCGTAGCGTCCGGCATTGCTATCGCTCATACGCGAGTACTCGATACGCTTGGTCTTATCGTCAATCAACATATTGATGTCCTTGGCCATGCCATCGATGTCTCCCAAGGGCACGACCGTGCCGTTGACACCGTCTTCAATCACTTCCGACGGTCCGGTCGGGCAATCGAAGCTCACCAACGGCAACTGATGAGCCTTGGCCTCAAGCAGGACCATCGGCAGTCCCTCGAAGCGGGAAGTCATCACGAACATGGCAGATCGTCGGTAATACGAGTCGACATCGTCCACACGGCCCTTAAGAATCAGCTGACCATCCAGATGGGCATCATGAATCCGCTGTTCCAGCGCAGGCCTATCCTCACCCTCTCCGAGAATTATCCACTGCCAGTCCGAATGGCTTGGCAGGACTTTACTCGCAACGTCGACCAGCAGGTCAAAACCCTTTTGGTATGTCAAACGTCCGGAACTGATGATCAGACGAGAATCCGCATCATATGAAACGGGCTTTTCAAGCATCTGCATGGGATTCGCAATCGCTCTGATCGGACATTTCAGTGAAAGATTGCTTTCATACAGCTTCTTGTCGGTTTCCGTCAACGTAACGATGGCGTCCGCGCGGCGCGCGGCCCAGCGACGGGTCAGCTTACGGTACGGTACTCCCGGATTCTGCAGATAATTAAAATGCTCCCACGACACCACCTTTACGCCGGTCTTCCTCTTGACGGGAAGGGAGTACATATCCAGAATGCCATCGATATCGATCAATACGTCGATATGCTGTTTCTCGACAACGTTCCGCAGACGCTTGCACGTATCGAAGTAATGCTGGATGCCGTGCGTAACGGTGGGGTAAACCGTGAACCGACGAATACGCTCATCAATCAAGAAGAAAGGCTTGCCATTCTCCTCGAACAGACTGATGAAGGAAATCTCATAGCCCGTTCTCGCCGCAAGCTCGTTGGCGATCATGATGGACACGTTTTCCGTACCGCCTGAACGGGTAATGTCACCAGAGAAAAATCCAATGTGCATCAGGATGTCACCTTTTTAATCACACCCGAATGCTTGCCTCTGCGTTTCTTGATCTTCTCGACATCCACCTTCCATTGGGACAATCGCTGGTTCGGAGACATCACCAGCAAATGCAACACAGGGAATGTGGACGCCTCGTGGCGAACCCACGAACCGAAATCCGGTTCGAACAACACCGAAGCAAGCACATAGCCCAGGAAAATCGCAGCGGCCAAAAACTGCTTTTCGTCATCCACCTCGTCAATCTTGCCGAAAAGGTGAGCCAAATATACGGTCACCGCCACCTGGAAGCAGACGAAAGGAATGTACTGAGCACCCATTACAGCCAATTCGAACGGAATCATCATACGAACCGCGTTGATCAGGTAATTCAGCAGGAACAACGGCAGATTCGTGGAATTGTCTCCACCGACCCAATTCTTGATGACGGTAACGCTATCGACGTCATCCTCACGTCCGGCAAGGCTGTAGTCGCGAATACCCATGATCTGCTGATATTCGCCCGGCAGGACCACGCTGGTTGCCACCATCATCACGCAGACCAGCACATACATCGCCACTATGGTGAGAACGATCTTGATCGCAGGCGGAATCTTATGCCGGCTACGGAAAAACAGCAGAATGCAGTAAATGGCAATAACGAGCGCGGCAATCAACACGTAGTACGAACGGAATACCTTGCTTTCATAATACAGAATCACCGCAGCGATGCCGATTTTCACAAAGGGTATGTCAATCGGCAGGAGCAATACCGCATACACCGCCAGGAAGAACAGGAACTGAATGGAATCCTTGCCTATGTTGAACACGTAAATATTCAACAAACCGATGCAGGCCAAGAAAAAGATGGTCTGTATCATATCGGGCTCAGGAAGTCTGAGCAGCATGAAAAACACCAGCAACGTCAGTATGAGACCAAGGAAGGTGCTCCACTGATTCACTGTAGTAAAGTGGAAGAAATTGATGGATTTGAAGAAGTCGGAGGCAACGATATAGGTGCCAGCCCACGCCTTCACATTCCTATCACCGATAGACATACCCAAAATACGTCTGTTGTCGTAGAAGTATTTTGCCGGAAGCATCAGCGTTATCAGCTTGGCTATTACCATCACGACGAACATCAGCAGAAGCGTCGCGTTTTTATTCCGGTTCTCCCACCAGCCGACTTTCTCTTCGAGTTCAAGCTCATTGCCCATGAATCACAACCACCTCAAATACGCGCGGAACCAGCCAACGCATCCACATAGAACTTCTGCAGCCACTCCGCGTTGGATTTGATATCAAACCCCGCATCGGTCACGATGTCAGCGCCATTGGCACGCTCCGACTTGTCGTGTGTGGAATACTGGTCCCATATCTTCTTGGCCCATTGCGAAGGCGAATCGTCCAAACCGATGACCTGCACGTTGCCGGTCACATCACACTGCTTGGGCACACGGTCGGAAATAGTGCAGGGCAATCCGGAGGCTTGCGCCTCGATCATGGTCACGGGCAATCCCTCATACAGGCTCGGCAGAACAAAGGAATCCATACCCTGAACCAATCGGTTCACATCGGAACGCACGCCAAGGAACTTCACGGCATCAGTCAAGCCAAGCTCTTTCACCTTGGCTTTGATTTGGTTCTTCAACTCATCATTCAGCTCTCCGCCGCCCACAAGCCACAGAACGCTGTTCGGATGCTGCTTATGCACTTGCGCAAAGATATCAATCAGAAACACATGATTCTTTTGCGGGAAAAAGCGTCCCACATGGCCAAGCACAAAAGTGTTCGGATCGGTGACGCCGAATTCCTCACGCACCTGCTTGGCAATGGCGGAATCATACCGATATGCCGATGTGTCGATGGCATTGCGCTGCTGAATCACCCTGCCACGATTATTCTCGCCGAACAGCCAATCCCCCGCCTCGGTACCGCAGGCGAACATATGGGTCACATACTTCGGCAGGCGCATACGGAAATACTCACGGAAAATGGATTTCAGATTGAAGCCGACCGGACGATTATGCGCGTGTGCAATACGGACCAGAACACCCTGTTCAGCCGCCACACGCAACGGGAAGTAGCTGCGTTCCTCAAGATTTGAATGAATGATCCGATATTCAGGATGCTGCTTAAGAAATGCGCGGAACTCACGCTTGTACCGTGCAAAATACTGCGGATACATCGGGCACATGCGATAGATATGCCCACCAAGCGCCTCAATCTCGTCTTCATAGGCCGCACGGTAATCACGGTTCACCAAAAAATCGTAGGTGACCTTACTACGGTCAAAATGACGAAGATAGTTCATCATCATGGTCTCGGCACCGCCACGATCCATCACGGTATCGAGCACCAGCACTCGAAGCGGAGTGTTCTCAGCCATGGCGGACCTCTTCCTTGATCAGCTGTTGACGCAAACGGACCACAGTATTGGAAGGAATGTTTTCCGCTATCACGCAACCGGCCCCGATCACGCAGTTATCTCCGATGGAAGCGCCTTTGAGAATCGTCACGTTGCTGCCAATCCAGCAATGCTCGCCAATCACTACCGGTGCGGTGGAATAGCCCTGCCCTTTGATGGTCTCCTCGGAATCGGCGAAACGATGGTTGTGGTCGTACACACGCACGTTCTCGCCGAAAATCGTTTCACTGCCGATTCGAATCCCTTCGATAGCGTGAACCGCGCAATCGTTATTAAAAAAGACATTGTCTCCGATGGTAATGGTGCCACCCATCTCGGCCGTCAGCTGCAATCCCCTGCGGAAATGCAACGATTTGCCCCAACGGATGGATTTGCCGTAAATGACCTTGTACAGGGCCTTCAACAGCACACCGGTAAACCGGTACCACAACTTCACCACTACCATCGGATCCTCTTGCTATCTCACGAGCTGACAAATAAGTCAACTAGGTCAACAATTACTTTTAGGAATTCTTGACACGCGATTTATCGCTCTTCTTGGAAGAGGCATCGTCTTTATTGTCGTCCTTATTGTCTTCGTAATAGTAATAGCTGGATCGGTTGCCCTTGCTTACAGGAACCATGTTCAGCACCACGCCACGAACGGTGGCCCTGGACACACGGAACTCCCTCACCACTTCGCGCAGCGCGGACTTCTTCGCAACACCCTGGCCCACAACCAGCAACAGCACGCCACCCTGCTTGGCAAAGACAGCGGCATCATTGGCCACCGTCATAGGCGCGGTATCAACAATGACGTAATCGTAACGTTCGGAAGCCTGATCAATCAGCTGATGCATGGCTTCAGACCCCAGAATGACGCCGGACGGGGTCTTCCGCTCCTCAGAGGGGAGAACATGCAGATACGGCTTCCAGTACGGCTGAATAGCCTCACTGGCGGATACATCCCCCTCCAAAAGCGAGGACAGGCCAATGCCACTGTTCAGACCAAGCATGCCGGCCACAGACGGATGTCGAACGTCGGCATCGATGAGTAATACGCTCTTTCCCTTTTCCGCAAACGCAGCGGCCATATTCACGGACATCGTCGTCTTACCCTCACGAGGATTGGAGGAGGTCACGATGATGACGTTTCGCTGGTTCAAATCCTTGGGCGCGACGAAAGAGACATTCGCAATCAGTCGGCGAATCTCCTCGGACGCATGGCCACGAGGCTTGGCAATGACCTCAGGAATACCCTTGGAAGCATCATGCGTTTTCGGCACGGAAGCAAGCACAGGATCGCGAACGATGGACTGCACCGTTTCGACATCGTTCACATCCTTGGACAGCATCTCACAAATCAGAGCGCCCAGCACCGCAATGATGACAGCCGCGGCAAAACCTATGGCAAGGTTCGCTTTGATATTGGGCGACGACGCGACGCTAGGTTCCACCGCCGCCTGAATAACGGTAAAAGTGACGCTCACACCGGAATCAGATATCGAGTCCGCCTGATTTTTCAGCTGCCTGGCCAACTCATTGACTATGTCCACAGCCTGCTTCGGATCGGCATCATTGGCGTAAAGGTAGACAATGGAAGACGAAGTGTCAACCGATGCGCTGACGCTGGAACGCAACGCCGACACTGTGGTATGAAGACCCAGATTATCTATGACAGCTTGCAAGACATCATCAGACTGCGCGAAATCAGAATACAACTTCGTCGGAGAAGATGTATTGGTTGATTGCTGCACAGTTCCGGTCACTTCACCACTGGATGAGACATAATTGTACTGCGCAAGAATCTTGGAGCTTGTCGAATACACCGGTGTAGTGGTAAACGTCTCACCAGCAACCGCACCCATCACCACGCAAAACAGTATAATTTCCACAATCCAGTGCTTCTTGATGGCCTTCAGCACGTCCGATATAGTCATATTCCCTCTCATTCTCATGCTGCAGCAGGAATGCTTCGACTGATGAGAAACGCTTAATTAATACTTCGTAAGCTATATTACCGTTCACCCCGACAAAGGGGCTGCTAGAGCACTTTACTACCCCGTAAACCGTTTTCCTCGAAGTAATTTGAGGCAACATAACCCTTTCAAAGGGTTAATCAAGGAGTGGGTGACTATACTATCCGCGATTACCCGTGAGAACGATTCCGCAGGAACGTCAGCTTTCAGGAATGGCCTGCGCAGGGCAATTGTGCAGCACCGAAAGCATCGCCTGCTTCTCCTGCGTGGTCACCGTCAAACCGTATTTGTCTTTCACACCAATCTGGCGAGCCACATATTCACAACGGTAATCACTGTTCGTAGGCAACCAATACGCGGCCGACGCCGATCCCTTCGACTGGTTCGCAGGACCATCAACGGCCAGCAGGTTATACATGTCGTTGCCGTACTGGTAACGCTTCGACTGATCCCACTGGCTCGCGCCAGACTGCCAGGCATTCTCAAGAGCCACAACATGGTCGATCTGCACCGCACTCGACGTATCCCTACCGCGCTGGAAATAAATCGTCTGACCGGTATACGGATCGTTCAACACGCCCGACTCGACGCTGCAAGACGTGCCCTTGTACTGCACCTCCGTCAGATCACGGGCGAGCACATCCTCACGGACGTCGCAGCCGTTGCCGTCCTCATCCGTCTGACGGTAGCCGAACAAATCACGATCGTAGCCATCCGTACTGGGCTGGTCATCAATCGTGAGGGTCTCCAACGTTTCCGCAGCGCTGCCGGTCGCCGTATACTCGCCCGTGATCTCGCCAACGGTCGTACTGACCTTCGGCGTGAACCAACCAAGGGAAATGCCAACAACCACCGCGACCACCAGCAAGCTCAGCAAACGTTCAATCAGACCATTCGCGTTGAAACGCTTCTTACGGAAACGGGACGATTTGCGGCGGCGTGACATGTGGAATCCTTGCTGGTGGTGTTTTGAATCGAATCAGGCGTACGTGAAGGTGAGAGGATCGTGACCGGCACGGGTCGGACTATCCAGCTCATCAATCGCGGCATGCTCGGACGGGTCGAGCACAAAACCGAACAAGTCGAGATTCTGCTTCTGCCTGTCCGCATGGACCGACTTGGGAATGATGATCGTGCCGTTTTCAATATGCCAGCGCAGAATAACCTGCGCCGGAGCGACGCCATGCGCTTCGGCGATGCGCTCAATCACACCGTCTCCTGCATTCAAATCGGCGCCGCGGGCCATCGGCGAATACGCTTCGACGGCAATGCCATGCTCCTTGCAGTACGCGACCACCTCGCGCTGCTGCCAGGTAGGATGCAGCTCGATCTGGTTGATCGCCGGATACTCGCCGGTCTCTTCATACAAACGATCAAGATGCTCCGGGAGGAAATTGCACACGCCCAGCGTCTTCACGCGGCCTTCGGTGCGAAACTCCTGGAACGCCTTCCACGTCTCGCCGGAACGCCAATCGAACGGAGTGGGCCAATGCAGCATGTACATGTCGACATAATCAAGCTGCAGGAGGCCAAGCTGGCGGTCGAAAGCCTTGCGTGCGGAGTCATATCCCTGTTCGGAATCACGCAACTTGGTGGTGACCCACAGATTCTTACGATTCTCGCCCTGCGTGAAGCCCATGTTCTTCAGCGCACGGCCCACACCGGCCTCATTGTTGTATCCGGCGGCGCCGTCGATATGACGATACCCCACTTCGAGGGCGCCCTCCACCACCGGCGTTACGCCTTCATCGTCAATACGCAGGACGCCGAGGCCAATCTGAGGAATCAGATTGCCGTCGTTCAAAGTGATCATCGGGGTATGGAAAGCGGCCATGGGTTCGCGTCCTTTCACGTCTGGAAGTGCTGCGTTACAGCTTAACCCAATTCCGGCCGTTTCTACGCGTGGGTGGCATCGCGAGTGGTGGCGCTGGGGATGGAACGAGTGGCAGCACGCGTGGTGGCACGGGCGATGACGCGCGACTGGGTAGTGATCAGCTCCGGCTCAAGATGACGTCCACCAATACGGTCGACGATGCGGTTGAACGCGGTAGGTGCGGTCCAATCGAGGCAGGAATCCATGGTGGTCAGCGGCGGCTGGAAATATGCGGCCTCCTCAATATTGTCAAAACCGATCACCTGCACCTGATCGGGCACGTCGATATTGTTGGCGGCCAAAGTAAACAGGGCACCCAATGCCAGCTGGTCATTGAACGCCACGATGCCATCGAATGGCATGCCGGAATCGATGAGTTCCTGCGTTACCCGGGCACCGGAGCCAATGGTCCAGTCATAGCCGGTATTGCCTAGCAGACGCGGGTCGAAGGCAATCCCTCGCGACTCGCACGCCTCAAGCACGCCACGCATACGCAACTGCGCATTGCCCTCCGTGGAATCAAACAGGCTGGTCAAATCTTCCTGAGCGGTTCTGGCTCCCACTACGGCGATTCGGGTCGCACCCCGGTCAAACAAATGTTCCGCAGCCAGCCTTGCCGCCTGCACATCATCGGGCGTCACATGATCGGCCTTGCCATATGTGCCACGCGCACCAACGCAGACAAGAGGATAGTCAACCTCGAAATCCTCCGGAGATAGATTTTCCACTTCGGAAATGGACAGGATCATACCGTCCGACACAGTGGTGTTGAAGCCTTCGAGCAGTGCGCGTATTCCACCTACGGAGCCTTCCGCGTATGTGGTGACATAGACGGAATAATCATGCAGTCGAGCCGTATCGATCACCCGATTGGCAAGTTCGGCCAAATACGGTGCAGTAAGGCTCGGCACGGCCAATGTGATGAAACCCGTATTGCCGCGATTGAGGTTGCGTGCGGCCACATTCACCCTATAACCAAGTCGGTCAATGACCTCCTGCACCTTCTCCCTCGTGCTTTCGGACATACGACCGCTATTGTTGATTACATTGGACGCGGTTTTGAGCGAAACACCGGCCTCTTCGGCCACATCGCGCAGGGTGATGCGCTTCTTCTCCTGCTTCGTCTCGCTCATTTCAGGCCCCTCGTCTGCTTTCTAGCTTATAGATGGCGGTTTTGATCTAAACCGAAATATTACCGCGCTATTGCAAGGCCAATACTTCGGATATAGACGATTCATCCGCCATCTATAAGCGATATAACATCGGACGGGGGCTTCTTGTGGGTCCTCGTCGGACACGAGTGCCACTGCGAATGCCGCTATGACTGCCGTTTAGTGATCAGCATGCCGTTGCGGTGAATGACGTAGGAGCTTGACTCCTCCGACTCGACCGACTCCTCCGACTCGACCGACTCCTCCGACTCGACCGACTCGGCTGGCTCGGCGCGGAAGAGGCAGATCGGACTGCCCTCAATGCCATGCAACACAACTTCTTGCTTGCCTCGTGGCATATAGAAGTCGAAGGTTGCATCCGCCGAATTGCGCACAGTGTGCAACACATCGCTACATCGAACGTCTTCTCCACCACTGGGCGTTGTGAGATTGGCCCGGATGAATCTGGTCAGATCAGCCACATTCAAATCGCATCCCACAAAATAGGCGGTACCGGAGCCGTATGGATTACGCGTGATGGCGGCCGTGCCGTCCAACTCCCACTCATCCGCGGCCTTCCCCGAATAGGTGGCAAGCACTTCCGTGTCCGAACCTTCCACATTCACGTCGTTCTGCCACAGGCGGGTCACGGCACCTTCCATGCTGCCGCCCAATTCGATTTCGTATGGCTCGCCTTCTGCCTCGCGCCCAAGAATATTGAATTCCTCACCGCGAATGCCAAGCATCCCACGGAGCAGACCATTGCCGGCACCCGGATATCCACCAAGCCAGGTATGGAAATGCTCGTCAAGCAAGCCCGTGGCATAACCGATGACCACCCGGCCGCCGGATGCAGCAAAATCGGCAAGTCGCTGCGTATCGGCCGCACTCAGAATCAGCACACTCGGCAACACCACCGTGGAATACGCACTCCAGTCGTATTTGAGCGGCACCACGTCGGCCCGCTCCCCCGCATCCAAAAAGGCGCGATACCAGTCACGCACGTCATGCCAATGGTTGAGCTTTTGACTCGGCAGGGTCTCGCAACGGGTGGCCCATTCGGATTCGGCGCTGAAGAGAATCGCCGTATCCGAACGCTCGAGCGTACTTCCCGGCACTCCTTCGGCGCTGAGATTACCGAGTATCCCTCCGAGCTCACATACTTGGTGGAATACTTTGGTATCTTCTCCGGCATGCGGCAACAAGGCGGAGTGGAACGCCTCGGCGCCGAATGCGGAAGCCCTCCACTGGAAGAAGTTGATGGCATCGGCGCCCATGGCCACATGAGCGAGGGAATCGCGGATAATCTCCCCCTTGCGCTTGCGTACGTTGAGAGGCTTCCACTGCACCGCCGAAGTGGAGTTCTCCATCACGTACCAAGGCTTGCCTAAGGAAAGCGAATCCATGAGCGCATCGGAGCAGATGAGTTCGTCAAGGTGAGACTCGCCTTCATGGAAGTAATGGTCGTTGGACACGAAATCCACTTCCTCAGCCCAATCCGCATAATCCATGCAGCATTGGTCGGTAGAGACCATGAAGTTCGTGGTGAACGGCTTGTCGGGGCATATCTCGGCGATGGCGTCCCGCTCGGCTTTGTAGAAGTCCAGCAAGGAATCGTTGCCGAAACGTTCATAGTCGAGCTGCTGGCCGGGATTCACCATGGAATCGGCGCCCATGAATCTCGGAAGCAGCACTTCGTCGAAGGAATGGATCTCCTGCCCCCAGAAAGTGGTTCCCCACGCCTTGTTGAGCATGTCGATCGTTCCATAGCGGGCCTTGCACCATACTCGGAATGCCTTCAACGCATCATCCGAGTAATCGTGACGATTGTTCCAGCCGTACTCATTGCCCATATGCCAGGCGGTCACGTATGGATTGGTTCCATAACGTTCGGCCAGCTTACGGCACATGGTCAACGCGTATTCCTTGAATACCGGACTATTCGGACTCCATGACTGGCGCGCTCCCGCACCGATCGCATGACCATACTTGTCTCGCGGAAGAACCTCCGGATGCGATTCGTATAACCATAGCGGTGCGGTGGCGGTGGCGGATGCCAGGTCCACGGCGATGCCCGCCTCGCCGAGCTTGCCGATGA
>CAVBVU010000013.1:0-24182 GCA_963598975.1 Anaerovoracaceae bacterium | reverse complement strand
CCTCACGCCTCGCCCATTCCCTCACACGCATGATTTTAAGTATATCATACAAAAACGAAGTAAAACAAATACTATGGTAAGCTGTTCACGACCCCGCACGCGTGATGTGCGTGGCTCAGTCGGGGATAGACGCTTCGCGGCTATATCGGATCTTCGACAGGGAGGTTCCACGGAATCTGCGGATCAACTATGCCGTTCATGACGGGCACCTGTGGATTGTGGC
Source organism: Anaerovoracaceae bacterium (assembly GCA_963598975.1). GTDB lineage: Bacteria > Actinomycetota > Actinomycetes > Actinomycetales > Bifidobacteriaceae > Bifidobacterium. The sequence goes on along the minus strand of CAVBVU010000013.1, from coordinate 23,959 downwards.
CTCGGAGGACGACCTGAAATGGGTTGGGCATTCCGGTCGGAGCCGTCGTCTACAAGTCGCCGATCGGCGATGCCTTGGCTTCCTGCACCCGATATTTCAACACGTTCGGAAGCAATCCGGTATCCATGCGTGCAGCCGGTGCCGTATTGGACGAGATCGAACAGCGTGATCTGCTGCAGCATGCAAAGACCATGGGAGACCGTATCTGCGCCGATATGGAAGCGAAGTCGAGGTGGTGTCGGACTACTGTTGGGTTAGTTCTAGTTAAGGAAGGTTCGGAAGGGTTCCGTATGAAGAATAGGGTTTCGATGGGCGGTTCCCACGCTTATCTGATGTGGGCGTTGGGTATGGCCGGATATATTTTCGCGGCTGCGTGCAGATCGTCTCTTTCGGCAAGCGGAACCCAGGCCGCCGAACAGTTCCATACGACCAGCGCGGCACTGTCGTCGTTCGTCTACCTGCAGTTGTTCGTGTATGCGATCATGCAGATTCCCGCCGGCGTGCTGCTGGACAGGTTCGGTCCGCGTCGTCTCATCACGTCGGGATGCCTGCTGATGGCGATCGGGCAGGCGTTGATGGCGTTGGCGCTGTCGACTCCGGTGGCGGTGCTGGGCCGTGCCATTGTGGGAGCGGGCGACGCCATGATCTTCATTTCCGTGGTGCGGTTATCGGCGTCATGGTTTCCTCTGCGCAAATTGCCGTTGATCAACCAGTTGACGGGGCAGATCGGCAGCGTCGGGCAGATCATATCCGTATACCCTTTCGTATGGCTGATGGATGCGCAAGGCTGGACGGCCGCGTTTCTGACGGCTTCGGGAACGGGAGTGTTCATCGCGTTCTGCGTGATGCTGTGCGTAAGGGACAATCCGAACCAGTATGGTTCGAAATCCGGAACGGCGGGGAAGAAAATTGATTTCCACGCGGTTCTGGGCGGCCTGCGCAAAGCCCTGCGCGTACCCGGCACGTTCTGCGGATTCTGGGTGCACAACATAACGTGGTTCTCCAACAGCGTGATGAGCCAGCTTTGGGGTATTCCGTTCCTCATGGCGGTGGAGCAGTACAGCAAACAGCAGGCGAGTGCCTTCCTGGCCATCGGTGTGGTGCTGTGCCTGCTGTGGGCCGTTCCGTATGGGCAGATAGCGGCGAAGCATCCGGTTCACGGAAGGGCCTTAATCGTCTATGCGTCGGTGACGGCGCAGATGCTTGTGTGGGTCGTGCTGCTTATGGTTCCGGGGCCTCATCCCGTATGGCTGATGGGTCTGCTGCTGATCGCCCTGTCGAGCGGCGTCTCCGCGGCCAGTGTTGCGTTCGATTACGTGAGGGACACCAACGAAATCGAGAATCTGGGGTCGGCCACGGGATTTGCCAATATCGGCGGCTTCCTTTCAAGCGGGCTGGCTCTGCTGGGAGTGGGCGTTCTGCTCGACGCCCAGCATGCCTCGACTCCTGCGCAGTACACGTCTCAGGCTATGCGCGTTGCGTTCTGCGTGCAGTTCCCGCTATGGATCATAGGATTGATCGGTTTCACCGTTACCCTGCCGGGGACGCTGCGAATCGTCAGGCGTCGATTCCGTCGAATCAGCGAGAATCTTGCTTCACAGTCGGATGCAAAGTCGGAGTTGTAGCGACTCTGGTTGCGAGCTGCCGACCGTAGCTTCCCGATTGCAACTTCCCGGTCACAGTACTCCAGGCGCTATGTCGTGGTCCGCAAGCCATGCGCGCAGATCGCTGAATTCCTCAAGGCTGACGGCATGGTCGAGCCCGCGGTAGCTTTTCGACGTCAGGAACGTGTGCTCGTCCAGCCAGGCCGCGGTCGCGAAAATCTCCGGTTTCGGAATTACCGTATCGCTGTTGCCGTAGCCGTAGAACACCGGTTTGTTGAGCGGGGCAAGGCGATCGTCCGCCGGGGCGGTGCCGGCAACCGATCCCGGCGCAAGGAAACCGGAAAGCGAGATCGCGGCAAGGTAACGTTCCGGATTGACGCGTAGCAGGTGAATTGCAAGCAATCCGCCCTGCGAGAATCCGATGGGCACCACGGAACGGTCCTGTGTGACGTTTTCGGAAACCCAATCGTCGATGGCGACCGCCGCGGCATAGGCGTCGCGGTCCAGATCGTCTCCGGACGGCACGCAATCGTGGAACCATGAGTAGGCACCCTGGCTGAAACCGAAGCCTACGAAACCGGCTTCCTGCAATACCAGGGGAGCGCGCAGCGAGGCGAAATCGTTGTACGGCGCAACGTAACGCATCATGTCGGACAGGTCTTCCTCGTTCGACCCCCAGCCGTGCAGGCACAGGAACAACGGCCGCCTCGGTGCGGTATTGCCGCCGCCGCGCGAATACTGCACCTGCGTGACCTGCAAGGGTTCTCCGAAACGGCCGGGAACCACGTTCGATTCACGTCCGATCAGATTGTTGTCCGGATTGCCGTCGATTGCGTTGTGTTCGGTTGCTTCGCTCATGACTTCAATATAGCGCGTCGCGATGTCGGGGAACGTGGTCATATTCCCGGCTTGCGATTGCTGTCGACGCTATTGGAAAAAAGAAACCCCGGCGTTGCTGTCGACGCCGGGGAGAGAGAAAGGAGAGAGAAGAAGAAAGGGTTCAATTTTCGGGAACTTGCTGCGGTTCCTGGTCGGCTTGTTCTGCTGACATTTCTTATATAACCATGTGATGCTGTGCACAGGTCTGATGTTTTCTGTGAACTTCCTGAGAATTGTGAACCTCTTTTGAAGCCGGATGAAAAACGTGTGGTGTTTCACGTGAAACACCACACGCGATGTATGTATGCTGGCGCGTATGCTGCCATGCGAACGAGATCAGGTCTGCGAATCCGCGTCCACGCTCATCACGTACACATTACGACGCAATTGCTTGGACTGGGCGCGGGTGATTTCCCCGGCTTCGAGCATGTCTTGGATCACGCCAAGCTCGACGCTGTAGCTCTCGCGTTTCACGTCCTCCGCCTGGCTTTGCGCTTCCGCGCTGTTGCCCACGTTCAGGCGTGAGCGCAAGGCGGCTTCGCCTCGACGGTAGTCGAGCAGCAAGCCGGAGCAGTGTTCCGTATTGTAGGTGTCCCGGCCCATTTCCTCATACAGACGGTCGATTACATGCTCGATGGCGTCCACCTGCACCGCGCGGGTGTGCGCGAACAGTTCGTCGTCGCTGAACAGTGGCGTGGTACGCCTGATGTGGCTGTTGACACGACGGACCATGGTGTTGACGCGGCGCTGCAAAGCCCTGTATCGGCTCTTGAGCCTCCACACGGTATGGCCGGAATCGTGTTCCGTCTCGATGTGTCGCAGCGATCGCATGATCTGGTCGAGCAGGCGCTCGCAGGCTTCGGCCTCCAGGTCGTCGAAGGCCTTGTTGTCGGAGGGGTGCTTCTTCACGTCGGAGAGTCGCTTCTTTACGTATTCCTTCTCCCAAGTGAGCGCGTCGATCTGCAGCTGCATGTAACCCTGCGGATCCTCCTCGCCGATGCGCTGCTTCAGTCGCGTGATGCGCTTCGTGTAGGAATCGATGACCATGAGCACCGCACGTCGGTTTTCCGGCGTGACTCGTCCCGTCAGTTCCTCGACGGTGCGCCTGAGCACCTCGATGGTGATTTCGTTCATCTTCACGGACGTGCCCTCATTGCGGTTGGGGGCGAGCAGCGGCAGCAGGAAGTTGGCGAGCATCAGCGTCACCACTATCACGCCGCCTGCTATGAAGGTGAGTTCGTCTCGCATCGGGAACCATCCGCCGTTGCTTACGGTGTACGGGATGGTGAACATCAACGACAGCGTGATGGTGCCTTTGGCTCCGCCGAACGTCATGATCGCGGCCGAGCGCCAGCGCTCCTTCGTCATCTTGCGGCGCTGGTGCGTGACGGTGTCTCGAACGAGTCGCAGCATCGTCGATATCCAGATGAATCGCATGACGACCACCACGACAGAGACCGTTGCGATCGCGACCAGCAGTAGCGAGTTGCTGACGCCCGGATCGTCCCAGCTGGTGCTCATCGCGTCGGGCAGCAGCATGCCCAGCAGAATGAACACGGCGCCGTTGAGCGTGAATGAGAGCACGCCCCACACGCTGGACGAGACGATGTTCGTGCGGGCCACGTTCGGGCCGATGCCGGTGTGGTCGAAACGGATGATCAGACCGGCCGCGACCACCGACAGAATGCCCGACACATGCGTGGCTTCGGCGCCCAAATACAGGATGAACGGCAGGAACAATTCCATGAGAATGCGACTGGTGGTCGTCTCCCAACCCATGGATCGCAGGAATTCGAACAGCGCGTCGGCAATCGTGCCCACGGCTATGCCGAAAATAGCGCCGCCGAAGAACGAGACGACGAACTGCGTCGCGGATTGGCCTATTTCAAAGACTCCGCTGACGGCGGCCGCAATCGCGAACTGGAAGCCGACGATGCCGGAAGCGTCATTGAACAGTGATTCGCCTTTCAGCACGCTTGTCTGACGTTGCGTAAGCGCAGCTTCCTTGCCGAGCGACGATACCGCGACCGCATCGGTAGGGCCGAGCGCGGCGCCAAGCGCGAGTGCCGCGGCAAGCGGAATGGCCGGCCATATGGCGTTCAGTGCGAATCCTACGGCGGCCATGGTCGCGATCGCCAGTCCTATGGCCAGCGAAAGCGATAGTTTCGTGGATTTCAGCAGTTCCCTTTTGTCGATTTCGTGCGCTTCTAGGTACAGCAGTGGCGCGATGAACAGCACCATGAACAGTTCCGGATCAAGCGTCACGTCCGGAAAGAACGGAAGCTCGGCCGCCAGTGCACCCAGTGCGATCTGTACGAGCGGCGTGGAGACCTTTGGGATGAAGCGACTTATGAACGAAGAGAGCACAACGGCGGCAACAATACATAAAATCAACTCGAATACCGCCAACGTGCCTCCCTTGCGCGTTTTTGTTCTATTTTGGTGTGTTTCCCAAGTTACGGGTTCCAGACTATCAAGGGGCGTTTATGGGCGTGTTTCGCGCGAGTGGTTTTACACGCAAAGCTTACGACTTGCGTGTTCGGCTGTGATGTTGGAGCGGTTCGATCTGACGGTTGCTTAGTCGATTCGGTCTCTACACTTGGGTTGCATGCAGTGGGATGAACGGATGATGCTGGCGATCGATCTTGCGCGGGAAGCGGCGGCCGATGACGAAGTGCCCGTCGGCGCCGTGGTGCTGGATAAAGACGGACAAGTGATCGGTTGCGGACGGAACCGCCGTGAGGAGCATGCCGATCCGTTGGCTCATGCGGAAGTGATGGCCATGCGTCAGGCGGCCCTTGCTCTCGGCACATGGAACCTTTCCGACTGCACGCTGCTGGTCACCCTGGAACCTTGTCCGATGTGCGCGGGAGCGTGCCTGCAGACGCATATCGGACGCATCGTGTTCGGCGCATGGGATGCGAAACTCGGCGCCTGCGGCTCGATTTGGGACATTCCGCGAGACCCGCATGTGGGGCATGTTCCGGAAGTGGTGGGCGGTGTGCTCGAATCGGAATGCGCACGCATGCTGACGGATTTCTTCACCAATCGCAGATAATTACTTTCCGAAAGAAACAAACACGCGGTGTCAGGTCAAGGAATAATCGCCGTCGTACCATCGAAAGTGACCAGTAAAAGCATATCTCATATCGTAAGGATGCTGCAATGACGCTCATTCAAACCGTTCAAGGCAAGTCCTCCAACGGAACCCGACTCACTGCGGTCTATGCCGAGCAAACGCCGGCGAACGTCGCATTCGCAATCGTCTTCCCCGGCACCGATCTGCCGCGACTCGTGCACTGGGGACGTCCGCTCTCCGCACCCGAAACCGTGATCGACCTGTTTGACGCACAGGCTCCGCAGCGTGTCTCCGGAGCGCTCGACTACACCGCATGGCCAAGCGTGCTGCCAACCCAATCCGAAAGCTGGATCGGCGCCACCCGCTTCAGCGTAAGCCGTGACGGAATCGAACTGTTCTGCAAGTTCGTAGTCGACGACATCGCCGTCGAAAACGTGAAAGCCGGCAACACCTACGAAATGAACGAAAAAGACGGCTACCCGGCATGGACCGTCTCCGACCAGCCCAAGCAGACGCCGACCGTCACCGTCACCGCCCGAGATGCGGAACAAGGCGTGAAGCTCGTCTGGACCTGCGAACTTGACGAAAGCGGCCTCATCCGCCAGAACGTCAACGTGATCAACATCGGTGAAGGCAAGCTGGAAGTCGGCAAGGTAGAACTCGCATTCACCGTCCCCGCCGATGCCAACGAAATCCTTACCACCACAGGCCATCATCTGCGCGAACGCTCCCCGCAGCGCCAGGACCTCACCGTCGGACGTTTCGAAAAGGCATCCATGACCGGCCGCCCCGACTTCGACGCGACTCTGCTGCTCAACGTGGGCGAGAAAGGCTTCGGATTCACCCACGGCAACGTATATTCCGCGCACGTGGCATGGAGCGGCAACAGCGAACTCTCCGTGGAACGCCTGCCGTACACGAGCGGCATCATCGGCGGAGGCGAAGTGCTTTTCGGCGGCGAAATCGTCCTCGACACCAACGAAGGCTATACCACACCGTGGCTCATCGGATCCTATGGTGAAGGCCTCAATGAAGTGGCGTCCCACTTCCACTCCTACCTGCGCCGCGTACACCGCGACTGGCTCGTTGAACACAACATCGCACCCAAGCCGCGTCCGGTAATCCTCAACACTTGGGAAGCCGTGTATTTCGGCCACGACTACGACACCCTCACCGCGCTCGCCGACAAGGCAGTGGAAAGCGGCGTCGAACGCTTCGTGGTGGACGACGGCTGGTTCGGCTCCCGCCGCGACGACACCTCCGGCCTCGGCGACTGGGAGATCTCGCAGGACGTGTGGCCCGACGGAGACAAGTCCCTCAAGGCGCTCGCCGACTACGTGCATGGCAAGGGCCTTGAATTCGGCCTGTGGTTCGAACCTGAAATGGTGAACCCCGATTCCGACATGTTCCGCGCGCATCCGGATTGGGTGCTCATGCCGACCTGTAATCGTATGCCGATGCAGGGCCGTACCCAGCAGGTCGTGGATCTGACCAATCCCGAAGCGTACGCCTACATCTACGGCGCGATGGACAAGCTCGTCGGTGAGCTTGGCATCGACTACATCAAGTGGGATCACAACAAGCTCGTCACCGAAGCGGTCTCTCCGTACTCCGGTCGTCCCGCGGTGCACGAGCAGACGCTGGCCGTATACCGCATCTTCCATGATCTGAAGGCCGCGCATCCCGGTCTTGAGATCGAAAGCTGCTCATCCGGCGGTGGCCGCGTGGATCTCGGCATTCTCGAGGTGGCCGATCGTATCTGGGCTTCCGACTGCGTGGATCCGCTGGAACGTGCTGACATCCAGCGTTACACGTCATTGCTCGTGCCGCCGGAAATGATCGGCGAGCACGTCGGAGCGTCTCCCGCGCACTCCACGCATCGTGCGACTACGCAGGAACTGCGTATGGCGATGGCGTTCTTCGGGCACATGGGCATCGAATGGAACCTGCTCAAGGAACCGCAGTCCGACATCGACAAGCTTGCCGAATGGGTCGCCGAATTCAAGAAGCATCGCGAATGGTTCGCAGTCGATACGGTGGTGCATTCCGATGCGGCCGATCCGGCCGTGCGACTGGATGGCGTGGTCATGCCGAACAAGGCGGCGGCCATCTACCGCTTCACTCAGGTGACCACCTCGCAGACCTACCCGGCTGCACCGGTGCGTCTGCCCGGCCTCGATCCGGACACTGTGTATGTGGTTTCGCCGCTCGACGTGAGCCTTGATCTGGCCAAGCAGGACATCACCAATGGCCAGAGCCCGCTCGGCTGGTGGAACGCCGATGGCGTGAAGATGACCGGTCGCGCGCTGGCCACCTACGGTGTGCGCCCGCCGTCCCTCCATCCGGCCCAAGCTGTGCTCTTCAAGGTCGTAACCGCCTGATCTGCGGCGGTTCGGGAATACTGACTAAGCCCGACTATCCTCAAACCGACGCGGGACGTGTCATCCGCGTCGGTATGGGAATACTGGCCGATTCTGACTATCCTCAAACCGACGCAAACCACCACATTTGCGTCGGTATGGGGATAGTCGTCAGTCTGCGGTATGTCCAAACCGACGCAAACATGGGAGTTTGCGTACATATGGAAATAGTTGCCGGACTTCAGTATGCCCATACCGACGGTATGAACATAGCGTTGCGGCGCATTTACTCCACGTATTGACGAATGGCTTGCGTTGCGGCGGCCTTCCCCCACAGAGCCCAATCGTGGTTGGGTATTTCGAAATCCACCGGCGAGGCTTGGCTGTGCCGATAATGGTTGATGCCATTGCGCAGATCGTCGATGCCGAGTCTTGCGATGAATGATGATTCACCCGCGATCATGATTTTTTCCGGCATGGCCAGATTGGCGATCGCCGCCACCATCGTGCCCAAGCGGAAGCAGGTGCGATTCACCAGATTCGTGGCTTGCGGTTTGTTCGCACGCGCATCTCGCGCGAAGTCCTCGAATGAGACAGGAACGCCAAGTATCTGCGAATATTCGGCTGTGATCGAGTTATCGGACAGGCACTGCGCGCATCCCTTGTGTCCGACAACGCAGCGTGGTCCATCCGGGTCGAGCGGTATGTGACCCACCAGACCGTAGCTTTTATCGGGGCAGCTCACCATTTCCCCGTTTATGGCAAGCGAATATCCCACGCCGGCGCCAATCGTCAGCACGGCGTAGCTGTTCAGCCCGACTCCCGAACCGAACCAGCATGCGTCGACCAGCAAAGAGTCGATATCGTTGTAGATGCCAGTCGGAAGCCCGGTTTCGTTATATACCATCTCCGACAGGTTCACCGGTTGCGACCAGTGCAGGAACGGCGCGAACGTGACTATCGAATCGTCAACGGTATGGCCGCCGAGCGAGACGCCGACGGCGCAGGGCTGTGGCCATCTCGTCAGCACAGCTTCCGTAGCGCAGTCGGTCACCAGTTGTTTGACGACTGCGACAACCGATTCGGGTGAGGTTTCGGTGAGCGGCAGGTCGTGGCATCCGGTGATGATTCGACCGAGCGCGTTCACTGCTACGGCCGATATGTGCGTCGCGTTGATTTTCATACCGACGAACGTACGTGCGTTCTTGATCACGCGCAGGCCGACCTGTGGTCTGCCGCGGCGTTCCGAACTGTCCTTCACCGCGAATCCTTTCGGCAGTTTGCCGCAATGTTCGGCGGTGATCGGAACCTCTTCGATTACCCCGTTGTAAATTAAATCGCTGGTGATACGGGAGACGGCACCCTGCGAAAGTCCAAGAATCTGGGCAAGCGTGATGCGAGAGATCGGCCCGTATTTCATAATGCTCGCCGCAACCTTATGCGTATATTCCGAGCCCTCGAACCACTGGGGGAGGGGGTGTCTTGCCATCGGTGTCACGTCCTTAGAACAACTTAACTTTTCCAGAATAACAAAATCTCGGTCTTTTTCTTTTCAGCCTGCGCAAGGCACGCGGAGGTAGGAATAAAATCTACTCCTCCCTACCATCGATAGGGGTGACGGACGTAGTGAAGGAGCTGCGCGCGCCGCCAACAATGAGGTAGCAAAGGAGTCGAGAATGAAACCTGATTCCGTATCCAGTGTAGGAAAGATCAGGAGAATTGCATACCGTGCGCTCACATCCATGTGCGCGGTGGCACTCATGGCCGGTCTCGCGGCCTGCGGAAACGATACTGCGGCAACGGTGACCTTGGACTTTTTCCAGTTCAAGGCCGAAGCGGCCGACTGGTTCTCCGCCAAAGCGAAAGAATTCGAAAAAACCCATCCAAACATCACCATCAATGTCAATAATTCCTCCGACGCAACCACCGATCTGCGTACGCGATTGGTGAAGAACCGTGAACCCGACGTCATCACCATCAACGGCGACATCAACTACGGCATGCTTGCCGAAGCGGGCGTGTTCTACGACTTCACCGACGATCCGATCGTGGACAAGCTCAATACGGGCATGGTGAAGATCGCCAAGAGCCTCGTTCAAACCACCGACGAATCCAAGAAGCGACTGTACGGCCTTCCGTATGCGGGCAACGCCAGCGGATACATCATCAACGCTGATGTGTGGGAGCAAGCGGGCGAAGATCCCGATAATCCTCCGCAGACATGGAGCGAATTCATCGCGTTGCTGCAGCGGTTCAAAGACAAGGGCATCGTGCCGATCGAAGCGAGCACCGCCGATCCGTGGACTCTGCAGGCTCCGCTTTCCTCGCTGAACTCCACGCTGGTTCCGGAATCCGAATACAGTTCACTGAAGGACGGAACGAAGAAATTCTCCGATTTGTGGGGCACTGTCAGCGAGCAGCTGGTGGAAATCTACCAGAACTACACGCAGGCGAATCCCGCCGTCACTTATCAGCAGGCGACACAGGATCTTGCGGCCGGCAAGGCTGCGATTCTGCCGCTCGGCACCTACGCCATTCCGCAGGTGCGTCTGATCGATGAGAACGCGAACCTGCGATTCGCGCAGATGCCGGCCACCGACGACGCTGACGAGCAGCAGCTTACCGCCGGCGATGACGTGATACTTACGATCGGCGCACATACCAAGCATTACAAGGAAGCACGCGAATTCGTCGATTTCCTGATGGAAGAGGAGAACGTGAAGGACTATTCCAAGCAGCAGTCCGCGTTCACCCCGTATAAGGAGACCTACGTGGGCGACGAAGCGCTCAACGGCGTGCTCGATTTCTATCAGGAAGGCAAGCTGACCGATTTCTGCGACCATTACGTTCCGGCCAGCATCAACATCGCAGGCTTCCTGCAGACGTTGATTCAGTCGGGAGACGAGCAGAAATTCCTCGACAACATGCAATCCGAATACGACAAGATCCAGGCGAGAAACTTTAGGTGAGGGGAGGAAAGAAAATGACTGGCAATACCGCAAATCCGAACGCTGCCAAGCAAGGCAGCAAGCCGGCGAAGAAGAAAGTGTCGCAATTCTCCAATCGCAAGGTCGATCCGGCATTCTATTGGATGACCATTCCGGCCGCGATTCTTGTGGCGGTCTTCCTGTACTGGCCGTTCCTGCAGGGTGCGGCATACTCGTTCACCAATTCGCAGGGATACGGTGATTTCAAGTTCATCGGCATCAAGAACTACATTGCGATGTTCCAGGATTCGCGTGTGGGACATGCGTACCTGTTCACCATCTTCATCGCGGTGCTGATCACCATCGGAACGAATTTCATCGGCATGTTCCTGGCGGTGCTGCTGAATTCCAGAATCGCCTTCAAGAACGGATTCCGTGCCATCTTCTTCATTCCGTACACCCTGTCGGTGCTGGTTATCGGCTACGTGTTCAAGTACATCTTCATGACGCCACTTCCGGCCCTCGGCCAGGCTCTGCATATCGATTGGCTGTCCACGTCGATGATTTCCAATCCCGACCTGGCGTGGTTCCCGATCGTGTTCCTTTCCATCTGGCAGGGCGTGGCATATTCCACGTTGCTGTACCTGGCAGGTCTGCAGACCATCGATAACGAGATTTACGAGGCCGCGTCCATCGACGGCGTGAACGCGTGGCAGAACTTCTGGCAGATCACCTTCCCGCTGATCGGCCCCTTCTTCACGATCAACATGGTGCTGAGCCTCAAGAACTCGCTGGGCGCGTTCGATCAGGTCATGGCGTTGACCAAGGGCGGCCCGGATTCCAAGACGGAAACCGTCTCCTACCTGATTTTCCAGAATGGCCTTGGCAATGGCGAATACTCCTATCAGATGGCGAACGCGGTCACGTTCTTCATCGTGCTTGCGGTTCTCGCGTTCGTGCAGCTGAAGTTCTTCAGCGGCAAGGAAAAGGTCTGAGGGTAAAGGGGAAGAAAACATGACTAACGCAACCGTTTCGTCAAAGGCCTCGTCGAGCGCCTCGTCGAAGACCGAAAAATACCGCAAGGACCACAACGTCAACTGGTGGCTTACCGCAGCCGTGGCCGTGTTGAGCCTCACCGTGCTCGTGCCGCTGTATTTCACCGTGGTCACCGCGTTGAAGACTCCGGGCGAGGCTGGCACGTTCAGCCTGCCGACAACGTGGGAATGGCATAACTTCGTGGATGCGTGGAATAAGGTGGATTATCCGAAGGCCGCGTTGAATTCCGCGATCATCACCGTGTGCGCGGTGGTGCTGACGCTGCTGACCAACACGTTCGTCGCGTATGCGGTGGCGAGGAACATGGATAAGCGATTCTTCCGCTTCCTGTACTACTTCTTCCTGGCCATGATGTTCGTGCCGTTCACGGTGATCATGCTGCCGATCGCCAAGGAGATGGGTACGCTGCATCTCGACAACCAGCTCGGTTTGATCATTCTGTATACGATTCTCGGCATCGGAACGAACCTGTTCATCGCGATCGGTTTCATCCGTTCGATTCCGGTGTCGTTGGAAGAGGCGGCGCGCATTGACGGCGCTTCCACCTGGCGCATTTTCTGGACGATCATCTTCCCGCTGATGGGACCGATCAACGCGACCATTGCGATTTTGACCGCGCTGTGGGCGTGGAACGACTTCCTGTTGCCGTTGATCACGCTGACCGATCAGAGCAACCAGACCATTCCGCTTGCCCAGTATGTGTTCCAGAGCCAGTTCACTTCGAACTATCCGATGGCCTTCGCATCCTACCTGATGGCCATGGCTCCGGTGCTCATCGTCTACATCTTCGCCCAGAAGTGGGTCGTCGGAGGTGTGATGCGCGGAGCCGTAAAATAAGCGGTCCGGTGAATTGCTTATAGGTTCCGCTTGAGCGAGACGATAGTCGAGCGAAGGTAGAAATAACGTGGCCGCAGGTCTCAGTAGGTGAAGTAACACTTCACCGCGTCAAAGCGGGGATCCTCGAATCGTTTTTCGAGGATCCCCGCTTTTTTATTATGTTGATCTTGTGCAGGGCTGTCTGAAATCCCACTATTCGTAGGTGATGGGGCGGGTTGTGATGCCCGGTGTCAATACGGTCTGGATGACCGTGCGCGGATCGTCCAGTAATTTCTTGGACGCAAGGTCGAGTGCCTTATGTGCGGCGATGTGTCCGATCTCACGTGCGGGCTGCATCATTGTGGTCAGGTTGATGCTTGTCGCGACGTCCGATCCGTCATGTCCCGCGACGGACATGTCTTCCGGCACGCGCACGCCGTTGCAACGCAGCTCGTGTATGACGGCAAGCGCGTAGTAGTCGGACCATACGCACAATGCGGTCGGTCGTTCCGGCAATGCGAGAATCGTGGCGATGGTCTGCTTGACGGATAGTGGGTCCGCGACGTCGATGTAGTGTATGCCGCAATCGGTGAGGTTGAGATCGGCGATCGCGTTGCGGTAGCCGGTGGTGCGGGCGTCGTGGCCCCATTCGCTGCCGGGCAGCGGCTCCTTGCGTCCGATGTAGCAGAATTTTCTATGGCCGATGGCGGCCAAGTAGCGTACCAGTGTGGCTTCGGAGGTTTCGTCGTCGATGGCGACGGAACCTTGGCAGCAGTTCACGTCGGGGGAGTTGACCAGAATGATGGGCATACCCATATTGGCCAGTGCCTGTTCCTCCTGTTCCGTGGCGGAGAATCCGGATACGATCAATGCGTCGGCATTGCGATTGGCGGGCAGGTTGGTGAAGAACCCGGACCTTTCCTCGGTGCTGCCTGCGCGGTAGATGAGCAGGTCGTAACGTGCGGGGTTGAGCACATCGTACAGGCCGTCCAGCAGTTCGCCCATGAACCAGCCGGCGATGCGGTCTCGGGCCAGTAGCGCGATGCGGTTCGTCTGTCCGCTTGCCAATGATGATGCGGCTTTGGACGCGGTGTAGTTCAGCTCTTTCGCGGCTTTCAGGACTTTCTCCCGCGTGCGGGGTGCCACATGATCCATACCGCGCAGCGCCCGTGAAACGGTGAAGGTGGAGACTCCCGCCGCTTTCGCCACGTCTTCGATGGTTGTCTGCGCCATGATATCTCCCTATAAGTGTCCATCTGTGTACTAAGCGATTATATGCTTTTCCGTTGAACTTCCGCGGCTTTGTTTTGCTAAGCGCTGAGGTTGTCGTGTTGATCTTTTATGGCGCCCAGCAACTGTCGGATGCTTGGAAACGTTGAAATAACAGCAATAAACTAGTTCAACACGCCGAGATAACGCCCATATAAGCGAATTTGACAACTTGCCATCGCGCCTCATATTCTATAGCTAAGCGCTTAGCAAAAAGGATAAGCGTGAGGGAATCGAATAAAGGCATTCGTAATGATTCCCGTGAGGAAAGGAACATCAATGAAGATCGGAAAATCCATGAAAACCGTCGTAGCCGGGGTGATGGCCGTGGCTTGCCTCGCTTCCGTCGCGGCTTGCGGTCCGGGATCGTCATCCTCGAAATCCAACACGAGTTCCGAAGCGGTGAGCACCGACCTGGGTGATGAGAAAATCGAACTGAAACTGTGGGACGGCGCGGGACTCAAGACCTTCGACGACCAGCTCATCGCGGCATTCCAGGAAAAGTATCCGAACGTGACCATCACGGCGACCTACGATCCGGACAACACCTCGGCGCAGAACGGTCCGCGAATCATCTCTGCATCCGATACTCCCGACATCGCGCGTATCACCGACATCAATTCCGCGGTGCGGGGCAACCATCTCGTCAATCTTGACAAATACGCGGAAGCCTACGGCTGGAGCCTTCCCGAATCGCAGACGGAGGTCTACCAGGTCGACTCCGACGGCAAAATCGGTTCCGGCAGCCTGTACGCAGTTCCGGACGGCGTTTCCATGACGGGTCTGTACTGGAACAAGAAGGTGGCGAAGGAACTCGGCATCACGGAAGCGCCGACCACCATCGAAGAGCTCGAAGCCGATATGAAGAAGGCCAAGGACGCGGGCAAGCTCGCCATGATGATGCCTGCCAAGGAAGGCGGCACCTCGTACATCTACCAAGCCCTGCTCACCAGCTACGAAGGCCGTGACACGGTACAGGATTGGATTCTGCAGAAGGACGACGCCACATTCGTCACCGATGGCGCGTTGAAGGCCGCGGAACAGGTCAAGAGCTGGCAGGATACCGGTTACTTCTCCTCGGATGCCCTCGCACTCGACGGATCCACCGCACTGAGCCGCTTCTGCAACGGTGAAGCGCTTTTCTTCCCCTCCGGCAGCTGGTATTCCGCATCCATCAACGACGCTCTCGGCGACGACGCCGGCTGGGTGGCCTTCCCGGGTGTGAACGAAGGCGAGGAATCGGCCGCATCCAACGCGGTGACGGCATTCGGCATCCCCGCCAACGCCAAGCACAAGAACGCGGCCGCGGCATTCCTCAACTTCCTGCAATCCGATGAGGCACGCCAGATCGCGGTCGACAACGGATACCCGCCGATTGGTGAAGGCGACGTTCCGAACACCGACAACCAGCTGCTGTCCCAGGTGCTCACCTCCTACGAAAGCCTCGTGGCAAGCGGCAACACCACCGACTACATCAACAACGCGACCGCCGGCATTCAGTCCAGCGCGATCATCCCCGGTTTCCAGTCCCTGCTCGACGGCACCATGACGCCGCAGGAATTCGTCGATTCCATCCAAAAGCAGTACGAGAAGGAAACCAAGTAGCCGCATACGGCGTAAGCCATATGTAAACACAGACTTCGGGCGGGACGGTTCATCCAACCCCTTTTCCCATCCCGCCCGAACACATCTTCTCATCCCGCATTCCGCACAAATGCTGAAACAAGCGTCCCAAATCAATTGAGGCAATCATGTCAACTCGCAATCCATCCAAAACGAAACGGCCGTTGCCGCTTGGCGCGATCAGCTTGCTGTTCCTCCTGCCTGCGTTACTGTTCTATGCGGTGTTCGAACTTTGGCCGATCGTGCAAACCATCTGGTATTCGTTGTACGACTGGAACGGCATCGACGAAAGCACCTTCGTCGGACTCGACAACTACAAAACGGTGTTCACCGACCCCGACCTATATGGTTCCATCCTGCACTCGTTCTATCTGATCATCTTCTTCTCCATCGCGCCAATCGTGATCGGCCTGATCATCGCGGTGCTCATCAAAGACATGAAATCCAAGGCGGGACGCGGCTTCGCGCAAGTCTGCCTGTTCCTGCCGCGAGTCATCCCCGGAGCCGCGGCAGGCGTGGCATGGACCTGGATGCTCGCCGATAAAGGCACCGTCAACCAGATTCTGCGCGCGATTGGACTCGGAGACGTCGCGCACGTGTGGCTCGGTGACCAATCCACATCCCTCAACGCCGTCGGCGTGATCGGCTTCTGGCTGCAGCTCGGCTTCTGCGTGGTGTTGCTGCTTTCCGGAATCGGCGGCATCGACCAGTCGCTTTACGAGGCGGCAAGCCTTGATGGAGCCGGCTGGTGGCGTCAACTCTTCCACATCACCCTGCCCGGACTGCGTGGCCAGATCGGCGTATGCCTGACCATGACCATCATCTCCGCGCTCGCCAGCTTCGACGTGGTGTACATGTCCACGCAAGGTGGCCCGGGAACCTCAACCATGGTGCCCGGCGTGCAGGTCTACCGACTTGCGTTCACCCAGCAGAGCGTGGGCCTCGCATCCGCGCTCGCCGTGGCCCTGATGGTGCTTGTGCTGCTGGTCGTCGGACCTTTGCAGCGACTCGTCAACGGAAAGAAGTGATTACCATGCAGCAATCGAAAACGACCCGCATCGCCGGCGGTGCGATGCTCGCGCTGACCGTACTGTTCTGCGTGCTGCCTTTCCTGAGCATGCTCTCCGCAGCCTTGCAACCGCAGGGATCCATGCCGGAAGGCATTCAGTTCACCTCGCATCCGCACTGGGAGAACTTTATCGACGCCTGGAACATCGCCAACATCACACCGTTGCTGCTGAACAGCATCATCCTGGTGATCGTGGTGGTGCCCTGCGTGGTGATTTTCTGCTCGCTGGGCGGATACGCGTTCGCCCAATTGAAAGTGCCGTGCAAAGGCCTGATCTACACCCTGTTTTTGGTGGGTCTGACGATTCCGTTTGAAACGATGGTCACCCCGCTGTATTACGAAATCAGCGACATGGGAATCCTCAACACCCGTCTTGCGCTGATCCTGCCATTGATCGGTCTGAACATTCCATTCGGCATCGTGTGGATGCGTTCCTGCTTCGAGCAGATGCCACGGGATTTGATGGAGGCCGCCAGCATCGACGGCGCCGGATACTTCCGTACATTCCGCTCGATCCAGCTTCCCCTGGCACTGCCCGCCATCTCTTCGCTCGGTATTCTGACGTTCCTCGCCACGTGGAATCAGTTCCTTCTGGCGGTGGTGCTGGAAAGCGATCCGAACAAGCGCACCATGGCCGGTGCTCTGCAGGCGTTTGTCGGCCAGTATCAGACGGACGTGGTGCTGCTCAACGCGGGTGCATTACTCATCATGGCACCGACCATGCTGCTGTTCATCTTCCTGCAGCGATACTTCATTCGTGCCATGCTGGCAGGTTCCGTCAAGGGGTGATTTCCATGGTTGATTCTTCCGTACATTCCAATCCGAAATTCGCGGAGAACGAGTTCTCCGAAACCAAGTCAGCAGCCGATTGGTGGCGCGACGCGGTCGTCTATCAGATTTATCCGCGCTCCTTCGCTGATGCGAACGGCGACGGCGAAGGCGATCTTGCGGGCGTGATCGGCAAACTCGATTATTTGAGCAGACTTGGCGTGGATGCGATCTGGCTTTCGCCGTTCTATCCTTCGCCGTTGGCGGACGGTGGTTACGATGTTGCCGATTATCGGGCCGTCGATCCACGGTTCGGCACGATGGCGCAATTCGACGAGTTGGTGGAACGTTCGCACGAACTCGGCATCAAGGTCATCATCGATATCGTGCCGAACCATACTTCCGATCGGCACCGCTGGTTCCAGGAGGCCCTGCATGCGGCTCCTGAATCTCCGGAACGGGCCCGCTATGTGTTCCATCGCGGCAAAGGCGAGCATGGTGAGATCCCTCCGACCAACTGGCTGAGCAACTTCGGCGGTTCCGCATGGGAGCCATGCGGCGACGGTTGGTATTACCTGCATACGTTCGCCAAAGAGCAGCCTGACCTCAACTGGGACAATCCGGAAGTGCACGCGGAATTTCTTGACGTATTGCGTTTCTGGTGCGACAAAGGCGTGGATGGCTTCCGCATCGACGTTTCCCATGGTCTTGCCAAGGATCTGCGCGAGCCATTGCGTGACAGGCCCGACCCGACCAAGATGTATCCGCAATCCACAGACGGCTCCGACCCGATGTGGGACAGGGACGCGGTTCATGACATTTACAGGGAATGGCGTGAGCTGTTCAACGAATACCAGCCTGCGAAATACGCGGTTGGAGAATCGTGGACACCATTCAGCGAACGTGTATTCCAGTACGCCCATCAGGACGAGCTTGGTGCGATTTTCGATTTCTCGCTTGAAAAAGCGGCATGGAATCGAGACGAATACCGTCAGACCATCGAACGGACAAGACGGTATGCCATCGAAGCCGGCACTGCACCAACCTGGGTGCTTGGCAATCATGATGTTCCGCGTATAGCGTCCCGACTTGGCGTGCCATCCGGCACGGATATCGAAGCGTGGGTCACGTCCGATGGCAAGAATCCACCCATCGACCTAGCCTCCGCCGCGCGACGCGCGCGTGCCGCCGCCCTGATCATGCTGGGACTGCCCGGTACGGCTTTCGTCTACCAAGGTGAGGAGCTTGGACTTCCCGAAGATCTCGATTTGCGTCCGGAAGAACTGCAGGATCCGATCTGGGAACGCAATCACCACACGTTCAAAGGCCGTGACGGTTGCCGTGTGCCCCTGCCGTGGACCGATTGCCGCGAAAAGGCTTTCGGCTTCAACGATTCCGGTCGCGCTTGGCTGCCGCAGCCAGCATGGTTCGCTGATTATGCGGCCGGACGACAGGAAAACGCCGACGATTCAAATCTGAACCTGTATCGCCATGCGATTGCCTTGCGCAAACGCATGGTCGAGCGCGATGGTGACGTCACGCTCGAATGGCTGGATTCCGACATCTGCGGTGACGATGGTTTTGGCTGGAGATTGCCGTCAGACATGACGGTATTGTGCAACTTCTCCGCCGAACGGTCGATTGCGTTGCCCCCGGACGCGAACGTGCTGTTGCGCTCGCGGACGGACGATGGCGGCGACATCCGCCAAGTGCCGCCGGAATGCACGGTCTGGTACGTCTGACGATCTGGTACGTCTGAACCTGCGGGAATCCTCGAATCCCTTTCCGAGGATTCCCGCTTTCCATATCAGCCGAAAACATCGCGATTTCAATGGCCGCTATCCTCATACCGACGCAAATAGGGGCTTTTGCGTCGGTATGGGAATACTTCGGATTATCGACTATTCCCGTAAGGACGCAAAAGGGCTGGTTTGCGGTGGTATGGGAATAGTCTGGCGTGCCGACTATTCCCATACCGACGAAAGAAGTCGGAGAGGGGCGCGAAGGCATTCATTTCTTGGTCTGCGAAACGCGCCGTAGGCAAGAAAGAAAAAACGATTTACTTACCATGGAATAGTTGGTAAAACTTACTCCGATGAAGAAGTGAAGGAGCTACGAATATGACTGATTTCAACCGTTCCGTTCTGCCGGATGACGCCCGTTCGAATGGCGCGACCCCAAGCCCATGGTGGGCGAACGCGGTCGTGTATCAGATCTACCCGCGTTCGTTCCAAGATACCAACGGAGACGGCATCGGCGACTTGAAGGGCATCACCAGTCGTCTCGACTATCTGGCTGACCTGGGAGTGGACGTGGTGTGGCTCAGCCCCGTCTTCAAATCCCCGCAAGACGACAACGGCTACGACATTTCCGATTATCAGGACATCGATCCGTTGTTCGGCACGCTCGAAGACATGGACGAGCTGCTTGCCGAAGCGCACAAGCGTGGCCTCAAGATCATCATGGATCTGGTGGTGAACCACACCTCCGACGAACATGAATGGTTCCAGGCTTCGCGAGACAAGAATGACCTGCACGCCGACTGGTACTGGTGGCGTCCGGCAAAGCCGGGCCACGAGCCGGGAACCCCGGGTGCCGAGCCGAATCTGTGGGGTTCGTACTTCGGCGGTTCCGCATGGGAATACGATCCGAAGCGCGGCGAGTACTTCCTCCACCAGTATTCCAAGAAGCAGCCCGACCTCAACTGGGAGAATCCGGAGGTCCGCAAGGCCGTCTACAAGATGATGAACTGGTGGATGGATCGCGGCATCGACGGTTTCCGCATGGACGTGATCACCCAGATCTCCAAGACCATCGACTCCAACGGTAAGCTGCCAGGTGAGGAAGGCTCGCAGATCGCCGATAATCCGGTTGGCGAGGAAGGCTATTCCACCCCGTTCCCGTTCTGCTCCGACGGTCCGCGCGTGGATGAATTCCTTGCCGAAATGCGCCGCGAGGTGTTCGAAGGCCGCGAAGGCTTCATGAATGTAGGTGAGGCTCCAGGCGTCACCCCGGCCCGCAACGAACACATCACCGACCCGAAGAACGGTGAACTCGACATGCTGTTCCTGTTCGACCATGTCGGTGTGGATCAGGCGGTATCCAAGTGGGACGTCGTACCGTTCGAAGTCAAGAACCTGCGTGCCCGTATGGCCGGCCAGCAGGCCGCCGTCAAGAATGCCGGCTGGGCCAGCCTGTTCTTCTGCAACCATGACCAGCCGCGCGTGATTTCCCGCTGGGGCAACGACTCCGACCATGAATCGCGAGAACTGAGCGCCAAGGCGTTCGGCATGCTGCTGCACATGCACCGCGGCACCCCGTACATTTACGAGGGCGAAGAACTCGGCATGACCAGCGCGCATTTCACCAAGCTTGAACAGTACCGCGACCTCGAATCCATCAACGCCTACCGTCAGCGTGTGGAAGAAGCGAAATGCCAGTCGCCAGAATCCATGATGGCCGCGCTCGCGCTAATCAGCCGAGACAATGCACGTACGCCCATGCAGTGGGACGCATCCAAGTATGCGGGATTCACCGAAGCGGATTCGCCGGTCGAACCGTGGATCAGCGTCAATCCGAACCACGTTGAGATCAACGCGTCCGAAGAATTCGACGATCCGGATTCCGTGTACAGCTTCTACAAGAAGCTCATCGCGATGCGCCACAACAACGCGACCATCGCAACCGGCGAATGGAATCTGCTTGCCGAAGACAGCGAACAGGTCTACGCGTTCACCCGCACCCGCGGAGACGATACGATTCTCGTGGTCGTCAACGTTTCCGACAGCGCGGCGGCCGTCCCGCAGCAGGTCGCCGAACTCACGGAAAACGGCGTAGGCGAGTCGCAAGTACTGCTCAGCACCTATGATGCTTTGCGTAGCGTAAAGTCGATCGCTCACGGCGAGCTTGCTCGCTGGGAGGGAGTCGTGATTCAACTCTGATCGATCTTTCCCTATAACTCTCTGCAGAAGATCCGGGCAGGCTCCTATGGAACCGGCTCGGATCTTCTTATTTTGACATCACTTCTTATTTGACTTCCCTTGCCGAATCTCACGTTCAACCATGACTTCAGACGGAACCGTCATCTTTGGCACGTGTCCGCATACAATAGCGCTCATGGAACAAAAAGAGGTTCTCAAAGCATTGCAGCGCGATCACGCTGCCGAATTGAAATTAGCCGCCGAACGACTTGACGGCACCGCATGGCATACGCATATCATCCCGTCGAAGGTGCTGTCCGAGATGACCGGTCACGAGATTCTGCTCAAGCCGGAAAACTTCCAGGTCACCGGATCGTTCAAGATTCGCGGCGCCTACAACAAGATCGCCAGCCTGTCCGACGAGGAGCTGGCCTGTGGCATCGTCACCGCATCCGCGGGCAACCACGCGCAGGGCGTGGCCTATGCGGCTCGCGAACGCGGTGCGAAGGCAACGATCTGCATGCCGCAGATCACGCCGCCGCTCAAGGTGGATGCCACCAAGGCCTATGGTGCCGACGTCGTGCTGTACGGCGAGGTGTTCGACGAGTCCGCGGCGCGCGCCCAGGAGCTCAGCGACACCGAAGGCATGGTGTATGTGCCGCCGTTCGACGACTACGAGGTGCTTTGCGGTCAGGGCACGATCGGTCTTGAAATCCTTGAGGATGTGCCGAACGTCACCGACGTGATCGTGCCGCTGGGCGGTGGCGGTCTCGGTGCCGGCGTTGCGCTCGCCATCAAGACCTTCAAGCCGGAAGTCCGCGTGATTGGTGCGATTCCTGAAGGAAGCCCGGCGTGGAAGAATTCGCTGGTGTCCGGTCATGTCGTCGCCGCCGACGAGGTGCGTACTTCCGCCGAAGGCGTCGCCGTCAAGCGTCCGGGCGATCTCACGTTCGCGCTGCTCAACGAGTTCCTCGACGATGTGGTCACCGTTACCGAGCGAGACATCAACGAGATGATCCTGCTCATGCTGGAGAAGCACAAGATGGTGGTCGAGGCCGCAGGCGCTGTTTCGCTGGCCGCTCTTGAGCATCTGAACCTGCGTTCGCGCAAGTTCGCCGCATCCCACGAACCGCATGTCGTGGTGCCGATCATCTCCGGCGGTAACGAAGACACCGTGTCCATCGGTGCCGTGATTCAGAAGGGTATGATTTCGCGTGGTCGTATCATGAACTTCGAGGTTGAGCTTCCGGATACTCCGGGCCAGCTGGTGAAGGTGGCCACTTTGCTGGCCGAGCAGCGTGCGAACGTCATCGCCTTGGATCACGATCAGTTCAAGTCCTCCGGCCACTACAACAATGCGGTGCTGCTGGGCGTGACCGTTGAGACCAACGGCCCGGATCACATCGATCGTGTGCTTGAAGCGTTGCGCGAGGCTGGCTACCAGCCGAATCGCATCTACTGATATTTCGGTAGCTGTCGATACTTGGACGATCGTTTGCATGCGATTGCCCGACGAAACGTTGGGGCTTCGGTTCAACTGAATGAACTGAAGCCCCGTTTTTTTATTTCCTGTTTCCGCAGTTCGTCTTATCCGTACTTCATCCGTACGTGCGTCGCGGCTTTACTGCGATTTATTCGTGCCGCTCCGCCGCGATCGTCTCGTCCACGAGTTGCGGCAGTGCGATCGCGATATCGTCGTGGATCAGACGTTGCGCAAGTCGGTCGTATTGCGTGCGTCCCATATTCATGATGGTGATCGGCACGCCCGCCTGCGCCGCGACCGGCACGATGCTCGCCGCCGGCATTACTTCCAGTGTCGAACCGATGACCCAAAGTTCATCCGCCTGTGTTGCCAGCCGATACGATTTTTCGATCGCGCCGTCCGGCAGTGCCTCGCCGAAATAGGTGACGTCGGTTTTGATCAGACCATCGCATGGCATATTGCCGCTGTACGGCAGTTTGCGACGGCAATGAGGATCCGGCATATTGTCGAGATTCGCCATGATGTCGGCGGTGTCGTATTTCGCATGGCATTTCATGCAGTGTGAGGTTCCGATGGTCCCATGCAGATTCACGATGACGTCGCTGCTGTTGCCGGCCTTCTCATGCAATGCGTCGAAGTTTTGTGTGGCGAGCAGTGTCAGCAGACCGGCCTGCTCAAGTTTTACCAGTGCCTTATGTGCGGTGCCCGGCTGTGCATTCCATACGGGCGATTCCTTTTGCCAACGCCAGGAGTATTCGCGGTCTTCCTGATTGGCCAGGAACGCGTCGATATCGTAGACGTTCATTTGTTCCGGATGTTTGGTCCATACGCCGTCCGGGCCGCGGAAGTCGGGGATTCCTGCTGAGGTTGAGATGCCCGCACCTGTCAATACTGCGATTTTCTTGCTCATATCTCCATAGATACCACCCCAATATGTTCATGATTGGGTTTCTTGGCTGTTTTCAGTGCGACTTTTGGTTTTGGGGATTCTTCGGATTCGGCGGGTGGCGTCTCGTCCGGTTCTGATCAGTGGCCGTCGTGATTTCGGCTGTTCGGACGTTTTTGGGTGTGGTGTTCGGTTTTTCGTGTTCCGTGGATTGTTTTGT
>CAVBVU010000012.1:0-25661 GCA_963598975.1 Anaerovoracaceae bacterium | reverse complement strand
CTGGTTATTCAGGTGGCGCAGGCTACCGTGGTGGAGCTTCCGCTCCTTCCAACGCAGCTCCGGCTTCCGATCCGTGGGGTAATGCCGGCAACACCGGCTCCTCATTCGGTTCCTTCGGCTCCTCCGAATTCGGTGGAGACAGCGACGAACCGGAATTCTGACCCGAGCCCGATAGCCGCGAATACAGCAGCTCATATAGCATATTTCCAGATTTAAGGAGAACATCAAGATGTCACGCAAGAGGCCGCAGCCGCCGGTCAAGCCGTTTAAGAAGAAGCCGAATCCGCTGAAGACCGCCAAGGTCACCGAGATCGATTACAAGGACGTTGCACTGCTGCGCAAGTTCATCTCCGATCGCGGCAAGATTCGTTCCCGTCGTATCACCGGTGTTTCCGTGCAGGAACAGCGCGAGATCTCGAAGGCTATCAAGAATGCCCGCGAGATGGCTCTGCTGCCGTACGCCACTTCCGGTCGCTGATCTTAGAGAGGTTTGAAAAATGGCTGAAACTAAGGTTATTCTTACCAAGTCCGTCAATCACCTGGGTCAACCGGGCGATGTTGTGACCGTCAAGTCCGGTTACGCACGCAACTTCCTCATCCCGCAGGGCCTGGGCTTCGCCTGGACCAAGGGTGCCGCAGCTCAGATCGAGGCCATGAAGCGCGCTCGTCTGGCCAAGGCCGTCGCCACCCGTGAAGAGGCAGTCGCCGCCAAGGAACTGATCGAAGGCTCCGTCGTCGAGATCGCCGCCAAGGTTTCCGAATCCGGCAAGCTGTTCGGTGGCGTTTCCGCCGACAAGATCGCCATCGCGCTGTCTTCCAAGGTCGACGTCAACCCGAAGAACATCACCGTGGACACCATCAAGACCACTGGCGAGTTCCCGGCAACCGTCGCTCTGCACCCGGAAATCACCGCTTCCTTCACCGTGAAGGTCATCGCTGAGTGATTTCGGCCCCATTCGCTTCGGCTTTCAGGCTGGAGTGAATGACTTCAGACTGCAATACGTCTGAGCTTAAGCATTGAGGGTTCCGTTCCGATCGTGGAACGGAACCCTCGTTTTTATGTTGCGATTTTCTTGTGTGGGTTCGGGCATGATTTCGCCTATGACGTGCCTCCGTTCCGGCCCCAACTGGGAGATATGCCTGTTTCTTTGTGGTTGGGGTTGGAAGGGGATGCGTGCCGTCGGGTCTCGCTTCTTTTGTGTGATGTGGGAATGGCGGAATCTCAACGATTTGGAATTCATATGCCGAAACGATCGGCTTGTACGGCAGCCCCAACTGGGAGGATATGCTCGTTTCTCGCGGTTGGGGCAGGGGTGGTCCGCCGTTTTCAGGTGGAATGTGCGGATTCTGGTTTGGTCGCGCGAATTTTTGAAGACTTGTGTGGATTCGTCATAGGGATTTTCTGATTTTTTTGATTGATAATGGTTGCCGGATGCCTTCCCAGGCCTGTTATGAATACTTAAAAACGTTGAAATTAAGCCCGACACGCCGAGAGTTGCATTATTCGCAGAAGTGAGTATATTTATTTCTTGTGCTCAGCGAGATACAAAATCTCGCAAGACCAACGCCCCTTTAGCTCAGTTGGTTAGAGCAGCTGACTCTTAATCAGCGTGTCCAGGGTTCGAGTCCCTGAGGGGGCACAGACAAATCCTTGAAGCCTAACGGTTTCAAGGATTTTTGTTTTCCTGTCGAGCGATGAGGTTCCGTGGGTTCTTCCGACTCTCAAAATCATGTGGGCCCAGGAGCGTGCCAGCATGAGGGTATAGGCCAAAGCGCGTGTCTGATGGCGTGCCGTTCGAATGGTGCCCGGGTGTCGTGTGCCGGTGTGAAATTCGTCCGGTTATAGGATCATGGGACCGGTGTCGCTCGGATGCCGTGCTCCAAATTCTTCACTTGATACTGGAATGGCGTAATTCTGACGATTTGAGATTTGCGTGCCGGTACGGTATACGTCCATGGCCGGCCCCAACCGGGAGATAGGCCCGTATCTTGCGGATTGTGGCTGAGGGGGGTGTCTGGACGCGGCGGCTGAGGGCTTAATGACAGGCCGCGCAAGTCGCTGGGGCGGTGCAAACTAAGTGAAATCTTCCTGAACCTGATCAACGGATCGCTGGCAGGCCTAGGGTCTGATGTTACCCGATTTGGGGGTGTTGGAATGTCCTTAGAATCCGCTAAAAAAAAAGAGTGATTTCGCTGGTGTTCAGGATACCAGCAATTGGTGTGTGTGACTTCACGGTCAAGCCGGACACGATGCTAGTGCACCGACTTGTTTGCACACGACGAAAGGTGAAACAAAACAATGTTGAGAAAGAAGACGCTGGGATGCCTGCTCACCGCCGCCCTCGTGGCGACGATGATGGTGCCATCCACTGCCCTCGCAACCGAGTCTCAGACATCGGACGCAACAAATTCAAAGCTGGAGACGACGTATACCTATACCAATAATGGTTATACGCTTGAGAAGGTCTCCCATGCCGATTCCGAGGCCGGCAACACGGATGGTTTTGTCGATTATTACGAGTACACGGACCCCGACGGCAACACCTGCACCGGCGTGACCGAACACATCTATGTCGATGGTGAGACCACGCAAGATACCGAGGCCGAGCTCGCCGTTATCAAGGGACGTCTGCAGGCCAAGTACCCCGATGCTTCCGAATCCGAGATTGACCGTATGGTTTCCGAGGCCGGCTCAAGCCTGGACGGCGATGCCTGCCAGTCCTATGCCTTCTCTGCCTTGGGCTATGGCGACTGGGTCTATATCGGAACCATGTACGGTGGCACCGGCATCACCAAGAACAACGCCAAGAAGATGCTCAACTCCATGGGTCTTCTGAAGGACGAGTCCACTGAGGAAGGTGCGGCGGAGTACAACCAGAAGATGGTCGACGGTGTCGTCGGCCTTCTCTACGGCGACAACTACTACACCGAGCATCCGGTGGCCACTCAGGGTGTCCTCTTCAAGATGAACGTCAAGACCGGCGAGACCAAGATCATCATGGCAGGCTCGGTCAACGGATA
The DNA here is from genome assembly GCA_963598975.1 of Anaerovoracaceae bacterium. Classification (GTDB taxonomy): domain Bacteria; phylum Actinomycetota; class Actinomycetes; order Actinomycetales; family Bifidobacteriaceae; genus Bifidobacterium. The sequence continues at coordinate 22,640 of CAVBVU010000012.1, read as the reverse complement.
TCAGGTCACGCTGCGTAACGCGGTCGAGTACAACGGTCGCTTCTACTTCATCGGCACTCAGGTCGGAACCGAGAGCGTTGCGGATGCGGCGACGGGTATCCCTTCGATCTTCGAGGTCAATCCCGAGGACGACTCCTTCCGCACGGTCTACCAGGCGGTCTCCATGGATGAGTACAAGGCCATGCAGGCGGCCTCCGTTTTCCCGGTTCCGCGTGCACTTGCCGTCTACAACGGCTCGCTCGTTGCCTCCGTCACCCAAATGGACGGTGCGCACATCATTTGCTTCACGCCTGACGCCGACGATTACGACGAGGATGGCAATTTCAAGGGCATCAGCGTCGACGGCGATTCCGCTCTGCGCAATCCTGAATTCACCGAGATCGCCGAGCAGACCAAGGAGCTCCTCAACTATCCCGCCTATCACATGTACGACGCCAATTACGGCGGCACGGTCTATCAGATGATCGAGTACAACGGCAAGCTGTATATGGCTATCAACGCGGGTCAGAAGGCCCTGCACTCCACGTTGAACCCCAAGGACGGCACGTACACTGCAGTGGATCCCACCACTCTTGAAGAGACGGGTTGCTACGCGGGCTATGCGATTCTCGAGGGCACGCTCAAGGAAGGCGCTTCTCCTTCCGACCGCGATGCTTGGACCTGGACGCCAATCATCGGCAACACCGCTGACGATCAGTGGGACAACAGCGTCAACTCCGCTGATGAGCATCCGGCGACGTACACCTTCAACATCGACTCGCACCGCTTTGCCGCAGCCATCTGTACGTTGGAGGTCTACAACGGCTACCTCTACATCGGTGATTACAACGATGTGACCCAGGCGACCTACCCGATGCTGAACATGGACTTCGTCCACCTGTCCACGGTGCTTTCGCAGTCCGTGAACCTGTATCGCATGGATGGCGACCATAACATCGAGCTGGTCGTGGGCGACGCGACCGATGATTTCCCTGATGGCTCCCTCACTGGCTGGGAGAGCGGTTATGGAAGCCGAATCAACCAGTACACCTCGATGACCCAGATTTGGGATACCGACAAGACCGATGATAACGACGGCGTTATGCTCCTTGGCACCTTGGACGAAGGCTCGCTGCTCCGCCCGATGGTCAAGGTCATGAATGGCGACGTGCTCAAGATGAGCAAGGACGAGTGGGCTGAAAAGCTCAACTACGTCAAGGTCTTGGTCCAGCTGCTCCTGCAGAGGAACGTCTCGTTGACCGACGGCACGGCGAGTGTCGACAACAACGACTCCGAGGCCACAACCAATAACGAGACGTTGAGCGCTGAGCAGGAAGTCGCTCAGGCGCTTGCGGCGGCGCAGGCATACGATGCCGCAAGCGGTGCTTCCTCGACGTCCGAATCCGCATCCGACGATACCGCTTCCGGTGACGTCGTGCTGACGGATGAGCAGACCGCATCTCTCGTGGAAGATATCAACAACGGCACCATCGAGCTTCACACGATGGCCGGCCAGACCGCTTCCGACGTTCTCTCGCTTGCTTCCGGCATGGGTTCCATCTCCAACTTGGTCGATGCAAGCGGCCAGGAGAACATCGATGCGTTCTATCAGGTCTATAAGGAGCTCGTCGACGCCTATCAGGAGTACCTGAGCCAGGGTGACGTGACGATTCCCGATTCGCTCCAGAAGGTCCTCGATCAGGTGCTGAATAAGGATTCCGCAAAGCAGCTCCACGCGCTCTTGACTTGCCTGAATGCAGTCAAGACCTCGGTTGCTGGTTGCGACACCTACGCCATCACGAGCGATTCCAACGGCGGTAACATCAACATCGATACCATTACGCTCGACGGTCTCGGCGACGACTCGAACCAGACGATGCGTAACTTCGCCATCACTGATGACTACGTTGTGTTCATCCCGGGCAACGCCATCCGCGGTGGCTCCGTTTACCGACTCGCCGACTGGCCCGGCAAGACGGACGGCGACGACACGCCCGACGACGATAAGAAGGACGACGGCAAGTCCGACGACGACAAGAAGTCCGACGATAAGTCCGACGGCAAGACCGACGGCAAGTCCGACGGAAACAATTCCAATACCAACGGCAATGCCTCGTCCAACGCGGACTCGTCCAAGTCCGTAGTGGCGAAGACCGGCAGCGCGGTCGCGTTCCTGATGGTCGCGATGTTGGTTGCGCTCGTAGTAGCGGGCGGAATCCGGTTGTTCTCCGTCGTATCCAAGCGGAGCAATCGATAGGATCGAGCCTGAAAAGCGTCGGTTCCGGTAAGGACCGAGCTTGATGGAATAACTGCGGGAGAGTCGTTTTCGGCTCTCCCGTTTTAAATTGGCATAGGTGAGAGTACTGTAGTGCGATGTTGTCCGCTTATGGCGGAATTTGCCAACAATCTTTTCTGAAAGTAAGAGAAGCAATAGAGGAAACTGCAGTGGAAATCACACTCTTTACCAAGCTTGCCGCGGAATTCGTCGGCACTGCCGTGCTGATGATCTTCGGCAACGGCGCAGTGGCGAACGTAGAACTGAAGAACACCAAGGGCCATCATGCCGGCTGGCTGAACATCGCCATGGGCTATGGCTTCGGCGTCATGCTCCCGGTACTTATGTTCGGCGGCATCTCCGGCGCTCACATCAACCCGGCCATGACCATCGCCCAGGCCGTCAACGGCATGTTCCCGTGGAGCCAGGTCCTGCCGTACATCATCGCCCAGCTGCTCGGCGCAGCCGTCGGCCAGCTCGTCGTGTACGTGACCTATTGGCCGCATTACAAGGACACCGAAGATGCCAACGCCATTCTCGGCACCTTCTGCACCACCGATGCGCACAACGACCGTATCAACTACTTCGTCAACGAGTTCTTCGGCACGCTCATGCTGGTGCTCGGCGCGCTGTGCTGCCTTGAAATGCCGTGGGGCAAGGAAGACCATGCCGCCGCGTCCATCGTGGTCGGCTTCATCGTGTGGGGTCTCGTGACCTCCATGGGCGGCCCGACCGGCCCTGGCCTGAACCCCGCGCGTGACTTTATGCCGCGACTGCTGCACGCCATCCTGCCGATTCCGAGCAAGGGCTCCTCTCGCTGGGGCGAGGCCTGGATTCCGGTCGTGGCTCCGATCGCGGGCGCCATCGTCGGTGCATTCCTCTTCCAGACGCTTTTCGCAGGCATCGCCTGACGGGAATTCGGTCGAAAGATAATTTCCGCCTGAACGTATTAAAGGTCCGTGGAACTTGGTGTTCCACGGACCTTTAATACGTTGTGCAGGTGTTTTGCAGAGATGAGTGTACGGGTGTTTGCGCAGGTGTGTGAAGTACCAGCACGTGCCTGATTACAGGCCTAAGGCCACTACAGGCCGAAGTATTCGTTGAATCGTTCCGTGTCGAGCAATCGGTCGGCGGGATTCTCACGCAGTGCGCTCCAGCCATGCTTTTGGAATTCGTGCAAAGCCTCATTGGCGCTCATGGGTTGTGGTTCCGAGGATTGTCGGCTTTGCAGCCCCAACAGCCATGCGCAATATCCGACGATCTGTTCCGCGGTTGCGCCGTTGTTGCGCAGAATGCCCATATCGAGCGATCGTTCGCGTTTGGCGAGCCTCTGACCGGCCGAATTGTCGATAAGCGGCAGATGCGTGTATCTCGGTTGAACGGCCGGCGCGAATCCCGCTTCCACGAGTTGGGTGCGAATATATATCTGCAATGCGTTCGATCGCAGCAAATCTCGGCCACGAACGATATCATCCACACCCATCGTCAGATCGTCCACAACCACCACCAGCTGGTAGGAGAACAGGCCGTCGGCACGGCGGACGATCGTATCTCCGATGTCTCGATGCAGATCGAACGTTTGCCGACCGAAAATCTCATCGTGGAAAGCAACGGACGTGTGTGAGTCAAAGGGGAGTGCGATGCGCAATGAATGACGATCGCCTCGGTTGAGCCGCTCCTGCATCTGTTGCGGTTCGTGCGCGGCCAAACGGCGGCAGGTGCCCGGGTAGACCATGAAACGGTCGCCTTCCTGCGGTGCGGACGCCGCGCGAATATCGGCACGCGAGCAGAAGCAGGGATATATCAGCGGAGGATTCCGTCGGCTGTGGGGCTCCGCGTAGGGTTCTGCATGGGATTCTGCATGGGGGTCTATGCGATTCCGCGAAATCGATTCCTGCTGCATTGAATCCATGGGCGTCGCATCCTGCGGAACGGATGAATTTTGCAGACAGCGCAACGCTTCCTCGTATATCTCGTGACGCTGCGACTGGAAAGCGGGATCGCCATCCCAATCCAAGCCAAGCCAACGCAGATCGTCCATCATCGCGTCTGCCGCTCCCGGAACCACGCGAGGCTCGTCGATATCCTCCATACGTAGGAATATCTCGTCCCCCCGTCCTCGTGCGGACAGCCATGCTCCGAGCATCGCGTAAATATTGCCGATATGCATACGCCCGGAAGGCGTGGGCGCGAAACGACCTGGCATGGATTCTCCTGATGTCTGGCGGATAGTTAGATTCGTGTTCAGAATTCGGACATTTTGCGTTTCATTATATGGTGAGATGCGATTTTCTGTGGGTTTTCCTGCTTTTGACTGCTACTATGCCCGAGTGCGATTGGATTTGGGGGAAGATCCAATCGCGGTGAAGAACGCAAAAGCGGGATGAAACGGTGATGGAATATGGCGAGGAAAAAGTTCAGTCGAACGGAAATAGAGTATTTGGAATCCCTTCCGGCGGTGGAGGCTGTCACTGAAAATCGGATTACGTATTCACGTGATTTTCAGATCAACTGCATGAGCCGGTATCTGCAGGGCGAACGCCCAAGCGCGATTTTCACATCCGCAGGATTGAGTCCGCTGGTCGTTGGCAAGAAGCGTGTGGAGCGTAATATCGCGCGTTGGAAGTGTGACGACGGCATCATGACCCAAGCGAAACAGATCAAAGCGCCCGGCATCACGCCGGTGGACACGAAGAGCCACAGGGATGAGATCCAGGAAGGACAGATCCAATCGCTCATCTGCCAGGTGATCGCTTTGCGGGACCGTGTGGGGAGCCTGGAGGAGAAGCTCAAGGAGCTTTCCGTCTGATTACATGTTGGGCAATCCGGCAAAGGGGTATGGTGGGTTTTTCTATTCCGGTAAAACACGCGGAAAACTCCAAGAATCTTGTGTCTTTTACTGGCTATCTGCTAGAAATAAAAGTGGACGGAGTCTTTTTGAAGTCCCCCTTCTACTACCGTCTGATATATAAGCCCGTGCGGTAACCGGTTACTTTATCGCTTCACTTCAAGCCGGTCGTACGGGCTTCTTCATACTCTGGTAACGAAACCCGGTGAAGATTGGTGAAGTTCGAAGACCGGAAAAGTTGGGAACGTTGTTGTGAAGGTGACGCGATGACAGCATATATGGAGCATAAAGACCTCGCCAACGAGGTAATCGACCAAATCCGCACGCAGCAGATTTCGGATGGCGTGCATTGCGTACTGGACCGCATTCGCGAAGCCGAAGCCGCGTCAGGTCGTGACGGAGGTTCCGTGCGACTGCTTGCCGCCACGAAAACACGCGACGTGGGAGAGATCATGGCCGCGATCGACGCGGGCGTGCGCATGATCGGCGAAAATCGTCCGCAGGAAGTGACGGCCAAAGCCGAAGGGCTTGTGAAGCTGTGCGCGGAACGTGGATACGATCTGGGGGTCGGTGTTGCGGAGTCGTCCCAAGGCTTGGGAAAACCCCATATTCCGTTCCATCTGATCGGACAGCTACAAAGCAACAAAATCGGCAAGGTGCTGCCGTACGTCAACACCATCGAATCGGTCGATTCGCTGGAACTGGCCGAAAAAATCGCACGCAGGGCGGTGGCGCGCGGCGTTACCGTAGGAGTGCTGCTGGAAGTCAACGAATCCGGTGAGGCATCGAAATCCGGATGCGACCCGGCCCATGCCATTCGAATCGCGCAGAAGATCAGCACGCTGGACGGCCTCGAATTGCAGGGACTGATGACCATCGGCGCGCACGTGACCGATGAAACCGTTATCCGCAAAGGATTCGAGCATCTGCGCAAAACCCGCGACCTCATCGCCGCCTCCGGAGAGCCCGGCACGGGCAACTGCCGTGAGCTTTCGATGGGCATGACGCACGACATGGAACTCGCCATCGCGGAAGGCTCGACCATCGTGCGGGTGGGAACGGCCATTTTCGGAGAACGCGCGTTCATCTGAGTGTGGTGCGGGTCGGCGTAGACTGGCAAGCATGAGAATCGCACGTTTTTCGCATAATGATGTACCGCAGTACGCTTTCGTGCAGACCGACGAAAGCGACGGCAAAGACTATCTCGTGGCGCTCGACGGCTATCCGCTGTCCGGCAAGGCCGTTCAGCCCACCGGCGAGCGCTTTCCGGTCGACGGCGACGGCATTCGTCTGCTTGCGCCGGTGATTCCTTCGAAGGTGTATGGTCTGGCCAAGAATTACGAGGCGCACGCGCAGTTCATGCATGAGGCCGGCCATTCCGACATCAAGCATGCTCCGGAGGATATGGTGATCTTTTCCAAGCCGAGCACGTCGGTGATTGGTCCGGATGATCCGATTGTGATTCCGCCATGTTCGAATGATATGAATTTCGAGCCGGAGGTGGCGTTGGTGATCGGGCGCATCGCCAAGAACGTGCCGGTGGAGAAGGCCATGGATTATGTGCTGGGCTTCACCTGCGTGAATGATGTCACGCTGCGCGATCTGCAGGGATTGGATCCGATGTGGACGCGTGCCAAGGGTTTTGACACCGCATGCCCGCTGGGTCCGTGGATCGTTACCCGCGACGATCTTGATTGGCGTGATGCGAAGATTTCGTTCTCGCTCAACGGCGAGGACGTGGAGATGGCGTCGGGTACCACGGCGAACCTGATCCATGGCATGCCTGAGCAGATCGCCGCGATTTCGAGTTTCGCGACGCTTCTTCCGGGCGATGTGATTCTGACGGGCACGCCGAACGCTTCCGGTCATCTTGATCCGGGTGATGAGGCCGTTGTGCATGTTGAGGGCATCGGTTCGTTGCGCAACGTGGTGGTGCGCGGCTGATTCTCGGCTTATATGGTTGCGGCGGTCGGCGGGACTTGGTTGTGGTTCCGCCGACCGCCTTTTTTGTTGATGTTTTTGTTGACGATTCGGACGCTTACTTGAGTGCGTTCTTGACGTAGGTGGCGTCAACGAGGTTCGTTGCGTCCACGTCTCCCTTCACGGTCTGTGCGGTGATGGCGGCCTTGTTGATGGCCGGTAGCGTGGAGGAGACATAATCGGCGGTCTTGGAGATGATCGCGTCGCAGATGAGCAGCACCTACTGGAAGAACGCGCCCATCCAGATGATGAGGAATTTTTGGAAATCATCGGTTCCCGCCCAGATGATGGTCAGCGGGACGAACGCCACGACGGGCATGTAGCGAATGAAGTCCATAAGCGGTTCCGGCGTGGACGGCCGGAATTTGCGTGTGGACTCATGGCAGATTCTCTCATTCTCGTTCGTTGTTTGCGATTATCGGTTTGCCGCTTTCCTCTTGTGGCGGAAAGTTTGGTTGGGTCTCTGGCCTAGTTTGGTTGGCTTGCGGACATTGGAACTATAGAACAGGAATTTTTACGGCCATGTGTTCGGTATGAAATATGGACGTGAGGTGTGCGATTTTCGGGTTGCGACCGGAATTCCGAAGATAAATTTCAAAAGTTGAGTGATGCGCACTCAACTTTTGGGAATAGAATGGCGGGTGAGTCGGTTGAGCATATCAGACGACGACATATTGCGCCGGCCACAGGCCGATGCGAATCATGGAGGATGATATGGAACAGAAGTTCACCACAATGGCGCAGTCCGCGATTTCGGACGCAGTGCAAAGCGCTTCCGCCGCAGGAAACGCGCAAATCGAGACGCTGCATCTTATGGATGCGTTGCTGCGCCAGGAAAACGGCGTGATCCGCGGACTCATCCAAGCAGCGGGAGGCAACGTCCAGGCCATCGGCGCGGCGGTGCGCAACGCTCTGGTCGCGCTGCCGGCCGCGAGCGGATCCACCACATCGCAACCGCAGGCCAGCAGGCAGCTGAGCGCGGTCATCGTACAGGCTGAAAAGGAAATGCAGTCCATGGGAGACGAATACGTCTCCACGGAACATCTGCTCATCGCGATCGCGGCAAGCAAGCCGAACCAGTCGGCGGAGATTCTCGAAAAGAACGGCGTCACCGCCGAAGCGCTGCGCAAGGCCGTTCCCGGCGTGCGAGGAGGAACGAAAGTGACCAGCCCCGACGCGGAAGGGGCCTACAAGGCGCTCGAAAAGTACTCCACCGACCTGACCGCCGCCGCGAAAGACGGCAAACTCGATCCGGTGATCGGCCGCGATCAGGAAATCCGCCGAGTCGTGCAGATCCTTTCAAGGCGAACCAAGAACAATCCGGTGCTCATCGGAGAGCCGGGCGTAGGCAAAACCGCCGTCGTGGAAGGACTCGCACAACGAATCGTGGCGGGCGACGTGCCGACCACGCTGCAAAACAAGAAGCTCATCTCGCTTGACCTGGGATCCATGGTGGCCGGATCGAAATACCGTGGCGAATTCGAGGAGCGACTCAAGAGCGTGCTCGAGGAAATCAAGAAATCCGACGGACAGATCATCACCTTCATCGACGAAATCCACACCATCGTCGGCGCGGGCGCGGCCGAAGGCTCAATGGACGCGGGCAACATGCTCAAGCCGATGCTCGCACGTGGCGAACTGCGACTGATCGGCGCCACCACACTCGACGAATACCGCGAAAACGTGGAAAAGGACCCGGCCCTCGAGCGCCGCTTCCAGCAGGTGTTCGTCGGCGAACCGAGTGTGGAAGACACAATCGCCATCCTGCGTGGTCTGAAACAACGTTACGAAGCGCACCACAAGGTGACTATCGGAGACGACGCGCTCGTCGCCGCCGCAACACTGTCGAACCGGTACATCTCCGGACGCCAGCTGCCGGACAAGGCAATCGACCTGGTGGACGAGGCCGCGGCGCACCTGCGTATGGAACTCGACTCCTCGCCGGAGGAAATCGACGAACTGCAACGCAAGGTGACCCGTTACGAAATGGAGGAAATGCAGCTCAAAAAAGCCGAGGATCCCGCATCCAGGGAACGGCTCGAAAAACTGCAGGCCGACCTGGCGGACGCCCGCGAAACGTTGAGCGGCCTCAAAGCACGCTGGGACGCGGAAAAAGCCGGACATAACAAAGTCGGCGACCTGCGCGCCAAACTCGACGACCTTCGTGTGGAAGCCGACAAAGCCATGCGCGAAGGCGATCTGGAAAAGGCCAGCCGCATCTCGTACGGCGAAATCCCCGCGATCCAAAAGGAATTGGCCGCGGCCGAAGCGGCTGCGAACGATGCCGGCACGAACGACGCTGCGCTTACCGAAGGCGAACCGATGGTCCCCGACCATGTCGACTCCGACTCCATAGCGGGAATCGTCTCCGAATGGACGGGAATCCCGGTCGGACGACTCATGCAAGGCGAAAACGAAAAACTCCTGCACATGGAGGAATACCTCGGCAAGCGCGTGATCGGCCAAAAAGAAGCCATCGAAGCCGTCTCCGACGCGGTACGGCGCTCGCGTGCGGGCATCTCCGACCCGAACCGACCCACCGGATCGTTCCTGTTCCTCGGACCGACCGGCGTGGGCAAGACCGAACTCGCGAAGGCGCTCGCTGACTTCCTGTTCGACGACGAGAAGGCCATGGTGCGCATCGATATGAGCGAATACATGGACAAGGCGTCCGTGTCGCGCCTGATCGGTGCGGCGCCGGGCTACATCGGCTACGAGGAGGGAGGTCAGCTTACCGAGGCCGTGCGTCGCCGTCCGTATTCGGTGGTGCTGTTCGATGAGGTGGAGAAGGCCAATCCGGAAGTTTTCGACGTGCTGCTGCAGGTGCTCGACGACGGTCGTCTGACCGACGGTCAGGGGCGTACGGTGGACTTCAAGAATACGATTCTGATCATGACGTCCAACCTTGGCTCGCAGTTCCTCGTCAATCCCGACATGGACGGGGAATCCAAGAAGAAGGCCGTCATGGACGCGGTCCATGCGCGGTTCAAGCCGGAATTCATCAACCGACTCGACGAATTGGTCATGTTCCAGCCGCTTACGCGCGAAGAGCTTGGCGGAATCGTGGACATTCAGGTGACGCAGGTCTCCGCGCGTCTGAGTGAACGCCGGATCAAGCTGGACGTTACCGATTCGGCGCGCGAATGGCTGGCGAACACCGGATACGATCCGGCGTATGGCGCCCGTCCGCTGCGTCGACTCGTGCAGACCGAGGTCGGCGACCAGCTGGCGCGTATGCTGCTCGCGGGCCGTGTGCACGACGGGGACACCGTGCTTGTGGACCAGACGGGCGGCGATCATCTGGAATTGTCCGCATGGGCGGATGGTCAGCTGGAAACCGTGTGATGCGGGCGGCGTGGCTGCGCGGGTGATTGCGTAAGTGATTGCGTAAGCGGTTGCGCGGCGATTTAACTACTTGAGGTGCGCCTCGGGATTTGAAGCCGGAATGTTGTTCATGGCTTCGGATTCCGGGGCGCGTCTCGTTTGCGCTTGTTGGTGGCGACATGATAGAATCGAACGCATGTTCGATAATTTTGCGTCATTTGTTCTGATTGTGCTCGTGGCGGCCATCGCTGCGGCCGCAGGTTTCTACGTCGGCCGTGCGAAGGGTCAGGAGATGGTTCATGACACGCATGCGTCCGATTTGGGTGCGGTGAAGGCCCAGGTGGAGGATTACCGTCGGCAGATCGGCGAGCTGAACATGTCGGTGGCGCAGTATCGAACGAAGTCGGAGGGGCTGGGCCAGCAGCTTGCGTACCTCAAATCCCAGTTGGCCCAGGCTCAGAACGCGGAGCGGGCGAGAGTCGAACGAGAGCGTGAGAAGGCTGCGGCCGAGGCGGAGCGTCGTCAGGCCGAAAGCGAACAGCGGCTGCAGGAGCAGAGCGAGGTGCTTTCCGCTCTTGCTCCGGTGCAGAAGAATCTTGACGCCCTTCAGGAGAAGGTTTCGCAGATCGAAGAAGGGCGCAAGCGCGAGATGGGGGCTCTTGGAGAGCAGTTGAAAGGCTTGGGGGAGCAGCAGGCCAGGCTCGATCGCGAGACAAGCTCGCTGTCCGCCGCGCTGCGCAACAACAAGGTGCGTGGCGCATGGGGCGAAGCACAGCTTCGCAACATCGTCGAATCGGCAGGGTTGCTGGAACACGTCGATTTCGATACCCAAGTGGTGGTTACCGATGCTGATGGCAATACGCAGCGTCCGGACATGATCATTCACATGCCTGGCGGAAAGACCATTCCCATCGACGCGAAGGCTCCGTATGCCGACTACCAGCGTGCATGCGAGATTCCCGATACGGCCTCCAAGGAGGAGCTGGATCGCAAGGCGGAACTGTTGCGGGCCCATGCCAAAGCCGTCCGCGATCATGTGAAGACGCTCGGAGACAAAGCGTACTGGAATGCGTTCGACGACGCTCCGGATTTCGTGATCGCCTTCATTCCCAATGAATCCCTGTTGCAGGCCGCCTTGGAAACTGACCCGACGTTGATGGATGATGCGTTTGCGCGCAAGGTGGCGCTCACATCTCCGATCACTTTGTGGGCGGTGCTGAAATCGGTGGCCTATGCGTGGCAGCAGCAGAGCCTTACCGACGACGCGAAGATGCTGTTCGACCTCTCCCGTGAGCTCTACGACCGTTTTGCGGTATTGGGTGATCGTGCCACAAAACTTGGAGCCGCGCTTACCCGAACCGTCGGCGCATACAATGCGTTCGCGTCTTCCTTGGAATCGCGCGTATTGGTCACGGCCCGCAAGCTGCAGAAAGTCGACCAGAGCAAGGTCATTGGCCCTGTGGAGATCATCGCTCCCGAAAAAGCCGACGTTCGTGAATTGACCGCGCCGGAAACCAGCGGAGAATAGCGAAGTGCGACGGGACGCCGTTGGCATCATTGGCACCGTTGACACCATTGGTGTCGGGCTGGATGAAATGAATGCGGGTGCGGTTCGACGGTGCCTTTCGCGTCCGAATGGCCTTTCACGTGACTAATGTGCGCGCTAACAGCAGTACAATCAAGACGGTTGGCACTGAGTGTCAAGGCGGAAAACAGTCATCGGTGCCGGCCTTGACCTTCAGGCGGCCACGGCGGTTGGTCTGATGTCCGATGCCACGCATCGGATGAAATGGTACGCATAGCAGCGGAGGAACATTGAACGGCAACTTTGACGAGATGAAACTGTGGAATACCGCGGCCAATACCGCCGATGCGGAGCAGGGTGGCGGGCCGGAACCGTTCGGCTCCGACGCGGGTGCTGTTCGAGCGTGGCCGGGAAACGGGCCGAAGGAATACTCCGAAAAGTATCTGTCGGAATCCGATATGGCGGATGTGCGCGTTGCGGATGGCTATCTGATCAATGCCGGACAAAAGGAAATCACATATCTGCTCAGCTTCGACACAGACAGGCTATTGGTGGAATTCCGTATGCAGGCCGGTCTCGACACCAAAGGCGTGCGAAACTACGGCGGATGGGAAGCCGGATACAGTGCGCGGAACAATCCCGACGGCGCGACCAATCCCAACCGCTTCACTGGCCATTTCGTAGGACATTACATTTCCGCGATCTCCGAAGCCCAGCGTTCCACATTCGCGACGAATGAACAGAAGGAGCTGCTCGCGGCCAAACTCAAGGCCATGGTGCTGGGTATTCGCGAGGCGCAGGAGGCTTATGCGGAAAAGGACCCAGCAAACGCAGGATTCTTCCCGGCCTTCAAAGTGGACGCGGTGCCAAACGGCAAAGACGGACTGATCGTGCCGTTCTACAATCTGCACAAGGTCGAACAGGGCATGGTGCATGCATGCATGTACGCCACCGACGATGAAACCCGTGATGCGGCCCGTGCCGCTTCAGTCGATTTCGCCAAGTGGATCGTCAATTGGAAATCGGCGCATTCCGACGTCGACATGCTGCGCACCGAATATGGCGGTATGAACGACGCGCTCTATCAGGTGGCGGGAATCGCAGGCAATACGGCCGACAAGAAGAAAGCACTCGAAGCCGCGCACCTGTTCGACGAGATCGGTTTGTTCCGCTCGTTGGCGGATGGCCAGGATGTGTTGAACGGCAAACACGCCAACACCACCATCCCCAAGCTCACGGGAGCCATGCAACGGTACGTTGTCTACACGTCCAATCGTGAATTGTATGACAGCTTGTCTGCCGACGGGCAGAGCGAGCTGACGGACCTGTACCTGAAGGCGGCGCAGAATTTCTGGGACATCGTCATCAACCATCACACCTATGTGAATGGCGGCAATAGCCAGTCCGAACACTTCCATACGCCGGATCAGCTGTGGAAGGACGCCACGGCCAATGGCGATTCATCCAATGGCGGCGGCTATCAGAACAACTCCACGGTGGAAACCTGCAACGAACATAACATGCTCAAGCTCACCCGTCTGCTGTCTCAAGTGACCAGGCAAGCCAAGTATTCCGAATACTACGAGCACACGTTCATCAACTCGATTGTGGCGTCGCAGAATCCGGAAACCGGCATGACCGAATACTTCCAGCCGATGAAAGCCGGTTATCCGAAAGTATTCGGCACGCAATACGGCGAATTCTGGTGCTGCCAGGGTACCGGCATCGAGAATTTCGCCAAACTCAACGATTCGATGTGGTTCACCGATACGAACGACGTGTACGTGAACATGTTCCGCTCATCCACATTCGTTGACGAGCGCCACGGCCTCAAGATCACGCAGACCGCCGATGTGCCGAAACGGACGACGGTCACGTTCAAGGTTGAAGCGTTGGATGAGGATTTTGGCAGCGGTGCGTCGGGAATCGTAAACCTCAAACTGCGGTTGCCGGAATGGACGACTGCGGATGCCGCGTTGAACGGGCGGAAAGCGTCGGATCTGACCAAGGACGACAATGGCTGGCTCACCGTTGCGGTTCAGGCCGGCGACACGGTCATATACGAATTGCCGGCGAAACTGCAGGCCCACACTGCGCAGGATAATAAGAACTGGGCGGCGTTCACCTATGGTCCGCTGGTCCTGGCCGGCTCGTTGAAGAGCACGGACGCAACGTCCAACTACGGATATGGCGGCATTCTCGTGCGTACCGCGGCCTTTGATGCGTCATCGAACGCCATGGCCCAGATCTTCCCCTCCAAAGTGGATGGAAAGGAAATCGGCACGGCCCAATGGTTGGAGAATTTCGAACAAAATCTGGTGCGTGTTAATGATTCGGACGATGGCGAGGAATTGACGTTCGAATTCAGGAACGTCGAAGGCGAAGCTGCCGGAGTGAAGCTTCAGCCGTACTATTCGTTGTACACAACCACATACGCCGTGTACTGGGATCTTGCTGAAGTTGATTCCGAAGCGTATCAGCATCAAATCATTTCGGCCAAGGATGAGGAACGCGACAATGCGTTCAACACTGATTTGCTGGATGCTTTCGACAATCAGGAGCAGAACGAAAAAGGCTCCCACAATCTGAATAAAGCGAACTCCACCGCAGGCTCATACGAAGACCAGCCCTACCGTGAGGCCGAACTCGACGGTTGGATCAGCTACGACTTGATCGTGAACCGGCAGAGTGAGAAGAACTATCTTGGCGTTCTTCTGTACGCCGGCGATGCCGACCGCAATGGTTTTGACGTGTGGATTGACCCGACCCCATTGGCTTCCGAAGAAGACCAGTCGGCCGGTAAGCTGAGTGAAAACGCGCGGAAATTCGTCATTTCCTACGATGTCAAAGCTGATGGATTCTACTGGACCAATACGGGAATTCCGGCGGAGCTCGTTGCCAAGGTCCAAAATGGCAAGGTGCGTGTCAAATTCGTGGCGAACGATTCGACCCGAACCGTCGTCGGTGGAATCTATGGCGTGCGCACCACTACGGACGAGGGGTATTCCTCGGAGGCTTCGCTGACGGGGCTTGTCTTCGAAGCTGGAGACCTGTATGACGAGACGGGATCGGCGAAGGTGGGGTTCTCTCCGAATCTCACCGCGTATGTGCTGAAGGTTCCGGCCGGTACGGAATCAGTGCGTGCTGTCATCATCGGACGAGGGGACGGCGGATATGTGGCGGTGGATGGCATCGTAGTCAAGGACGGTGTCGAGAATCCTCGCGAAATCATGCTCGACGGAGACTCCACGATGATTGCATTCGCTTCCTACGCCCAGGATCGTGAGACGATGAAACGCTACACGGTCGTTGTGGTCAAGGACGGAGCGTCGGGCCGTTCGTTGTAATGACGAGTCGAAAGGATAGTCTGGGGAACATGACCGAAGAGAACACTTTCCGCAAAACCAGGCCGGTTGCCGAAGTGGCCGGCGATTCTGCCGCCAAAGCGAATTCCACCGTCGAGTTTGCCATGCTCGAGCCACGCGACCAGCTCAAGACGTTGCTGCGGGCCGAAATGAAGGATAAGCCGTTCTCGGAGCTTTCCGCAGTGCTGTTCGACCATCGTGGAGCCTCGATTGTCGGTCACATGTTGCTTGACGCGTTGGAGGAGTCCGGCTATTCCGTTGACGATTTCGACGCTGTCGGCGCTTTGACCGCGGCCGCCGTTCCGCTGGTTTCGGCGATGATTCAGGCCGCCGCGTCCCGTGGGGAAGATCTGAACGGTTTCGTCATGGACTTCGTCTATCCGTCCATCAAGGGGCCGTCCATCAAGGGCAAGCGCGTGGTGCTGCTTGATTCCTGGCTGTCCGAAAAATCGTATGTGCAGACGTCCTCGTTGGTCACTTTGCGTAACGGCAACGAATTGAGCCTTGATTTTTCCGTGGTCGGCAACGAAGGGGCCGAGGTGCTCGCTGTCGCATCCCTGATTGGTGGAGTCGACATGGTCGATCCGACCATCAAGGTCGTCGACCCCGTTTCCGGAGATGAGTCTGAGCTGCCGTTCGTGCAGGTTTACAAGGAGTCCGAGCTTCACTGATCGGCATGGCGAACTGCTTGAGATTCGCTCCGCAAGGGGTTTTTATGCGTGTGGGTGGTTCGTCTGCGCTTGCGTGGTCTGGTTGCGGGTTCGAGGTCCGAGACGCACTGCGAGATATGCTGCGAGACTTAGAGGATGTTTCACGAAGTGTTTCATGACGCTGAACGTGATGAGATACGCTGATTCTGGAGGAATAGTGCACGATCCCAATCCCATTGATATTGCCGCGAAAGCGTCCGGCGAACCGACGTTCCGTGAGGTCGGCGTAGGTCCATGGGCGCAAACGCATCCGGGGGAGACTCGTCCGGACGATCCTCAGTCGCCGAACTATGATTCCAGATTCGATTCGGAACTGCTTGATGAAGGTGACCGTCGCAATGTGCTCGACCGCTACCGTTACTGGTCGGTTCGAGCCATCAAAGAAGATCTTGATTCGCAAGGACGCCACGAATTCGAAGTGGCGGTCGAAAACTGGACTCATGATTTCAATATCGGATCCATGGTGCGCACCGCCAACGCGTTTCAAGCGCGCCGCGTGCATATCGTCGGGCCGCACAAATGGAATCGCAAGGGTGCTCTCATGACCGAGCTGTACCAGCATGTCGAAAATCATCCCTCCATTGCGGAGCTGGTGGAATGCTGGAAATACCGCATTTCCGGCGAAATCGCGGCGGCTCAATCGCAGGTTGATGCAATTCGTTTCCGCATGCGCGAGAATGCGGATAATGTTGGTACGCAAGAGATTACGGATCAATTGGCGCAATTGGCCGATCTGGAGTCGAAGATCGCTGGCCTGCGGGCCGCACGTGTTATCGCGCTCGACATCATTCCCGGTGCCGTGCCGATGGAGACGTATCGTTTCCCCAAGCGCTGTCTTATGCTGTTCGGCGCGGAAGGTCCGGGATTGTCCGAGAAGGCGCTTGAGCTCGCCGATGATGTGGTGTACATCTCCCAGTTCGGTTCGGTGCGTTCCATCAATGCGGGCGCAGCCGCTGCGGTTTCCATGCACGCTTGGATAGCCCAGCATGCAGCCCCGCAAGCCTGATGGTTAAGACTGTTTTCTTACTCATTGCCTAGACGGTCCAACTATGTATCTATGCCTCCCTGCTGTGCGGGCGGAATTATCCAGTGGCTGGAGGTTTTATGTTTTTGAGATTCCGCTCAGCGGGATGATTTATCCAGTAGCTGGCTAAATTGGTCCGGTTAGAAAGCCACCAGCGGGTGAATTCCGCCACTCACTGGCGCAATTTGGGCTTCGTGGCAAGATGATTTATCCAGTGACTGGCTGATTTACCGTGGGGATTTCGATGGTGACCGGGAAAATATACCATTCAGAAAAGGGCTGGAGATAAATTTATCCGGAGACTGGCGAAATTGGACGCACATGAAAAACAAAGTGACATAGCGCTATCCCGGTAGGCCTGGCTGGTCATAGTCGTCCAAAATGGACATATCAGGATCAGGATATAGTCGGTACTCCAGCGCGACGCAACTTGGCAATCATCGGTTTGCGCTGCAGAACGTCGTCGAATGTGAATCGGACGATTTCCGTAACCCCCGCGCGACGCAAGGCTTCCTCGCGATTGCGTTCCAACTGAACGGTTTCCTGTATGCTCTTTCTGCCGGTCATTTCGGGATTTACATATTTCGTCGTGCCATCGAACTCTCCAACGATGATCCTGCCATCGTCCGTACGCCATAGGAAATCCACACGGAATTGCTCTCCGGTCTCGGGATCGGTGAACGGTACTTGAAGTTGAGGCGTCGGGAAACCCGCCTCAATCATGGTTCCGCGTGCCAGGGATTCACCGCCGTTCTCGCTGTTTGAATCCGCGTATCGCATGAGCCTGAAAATCGGTGTGCAGTCGCGCGTGGTATGAGCGCATTCCTGCAGAATTTGCTCACTATCGACGCCTTGAGCTCCGGCGGAATCGAAAATCGGTAGGGCATACCGGAATTCCAGCATCCGTCCGCAGTCGAGAAGCGTACGCGCGGGATTGGTAACCGGTATGCCATTCACCATGATCGCTTTGTCTTTCGGGAATGGGCTGTAGATGATGTTGAGCTTGCTATGTGAACGATGCGAGCCGCGGGTGTTCATCGTTATGGTGAGTCCTTGATGGTGCAGCATCCACTGATGTTCAAAGTTGTATGCCGCGGCGGCGGTGATTCCTGCGAAAATCCAGTTGACGTGAAGTTCTTTGAGCGAACGCGCGGCATGCAATGATTGTTCCGCTGCATTTAGCCGATTCCAGTATTCCGTACGTGCATACAGTCCCGGATATGGTTTGACCAGGTCTCCGGCAAGATATCTGCGATAGAGACCCTTTTGGATGAGAGGTTCGCTGCTGTGCGCGCATCGTTGTGCGTTTTCGGCTTGATCCAGCAGCCTGTCGATTTGGGGATATGCTTTCATAATTCGACGCTACCCTGTAGCGCGATGGTTGTGAGAGCGAGAGCGAAAAATGTGGATAAGTGGATAACTTGAGGGATTTCGGCGTGTCTGTGGTTGACTTTGCCGATGTTGGTGGCGCCTATGAAGGTGGACTGCTGTTGATGCGGGGTGCCGTTTCGGTTCCTCCGGTGACTGGTGCGGGCGCATTTCCCCAGCGACTGGAGTGATTGGGGCTCTTGGGCGTGTGCTAACGGGTGGATTTCTCCAGTGTCCGGCAGATTTTGGTTTTTGAGTTGCTGTTGAGCGGGTGGATTTTTCCAGTGGTTGGTAAAATTCGTTTCTTTGGAATGCGCTAGAGGGTTGATTCCGCCAGCGACTGGTGGAAATTGGTCTTTTATGTGGGCTTCAGTGGGCTGATTTATCCAGCGACTGGTGAAATCCGGTTTCTGAGGCATTGTTGAGCGGGCGGAATTATCCAGTGACTGGGGATTTTGGGTTTTTGAGATTCCGCTCAGCGGGATGATTTCGCTAGTGACTGGTGGAATTTGGTCTTTTGTGTGGGCTTCAGTGGGTTGATTCCGCCAGTGGTTGGTGAAATTCGTCTTCTTGGGGAGGTAATAGCGGGCGTATTTTTCCAGTGGCTGGCGGATTTTGCCCGCCAGGAGAGGTCTGTGCGGGTGGATTTCTCCAGCGACTGGTGGGATTTGGTCTTTTAGATGGGCTTTAGAGGGCTGATTTATCCAGTGGCTGGCGGAATCCGGTTCCTGAGGCGTTGCTGAGCGGGCGGATTTCTCCAGTGGTTGGAGGTTTTTGGTCTTTTAGAGGGGATTCGGCGGGTAAATTTATCCAGCGGCGGGTAGAGGGACTGATGATAGTCGGGTGAATGAGCTGGTGCGAGTTGGGTGAATGGACTGATGAGAGTTGGGCAGAGAGGCTGTCGAGAATCGGGCAAAGGAACTGACGATAGTTAGGTGAAGGAACTGGCAGGGAGTTGGATAAAAGAATGGGTTGAGGATCTGACGAAGGGACTGGCGAAAAGCGGTTGAAAAGACGTGCGCTCGTCACACAGACGCGTTACTGTTATTGCCATGCCTACTTTCACCAAAGAAGAAATCGTGCATTTGGGCGATTTGGCCCGAATTGCATTGACAGATGAGGAAATCACCCGTCTGCAGGGCGATCTGAACGTCATCGCCGAGTCCATCAACATGGTTCAGGAAGTCGCCACGGACGACGTGGAACCGACCGCGAATCCGATTCCGCTGGAGGCCTACCTGCGTCCGGATGTTCCCGAGACTCCGTTGACCCAGCAGGAAGCAACCGCAGGTGCCCCGGTCTCCGAGTCCGGCATGTTCGTGGCCCCGCGCATTCTGGGAGAGGAGTGACATGAGCACCACTGAACTCGTAAAGCTGTCAGCCGCCGAAATGGCGGCCAAGGTCAAGGCCAAGGAAGTCTCCAGCCGTGAACTGGTCGAGGCGCACCTCGAAGTCATCGAAGCCGCCGAGCCGAGCGTCAAGGCGTTCCTGAAGGTTTCCGGCGACGAAGCCCTCGAGCAGGCCGATGCCTTCGATGCCAAGACCGATGAGGAGAAGGCACAACTGCCGGAACTCGCCGGCGTGCCGATCGCCATCAAAGACATGATCGTGACCAAAGGCATCGAAACCACCGCGGCGTCCAAGATCCTCGAAGGCTGGGTGCCCCCGTACGACGCGACCGTCATCGAGAAGCTCAAGGCCGCGGGCATGCCGTTGCTGGGCAAGACCAACCTTGACGAATTCGCTCAGGGTTCCTCCACCGAGCATTCCGCATACCAGACCACCTGCAATCCGTGGGATACCGAACGCGTTCCGGGTGGTTCCGGTGGCGGCTCCGCTGCGGCCGTGGCGGCATTCGAAGCGCCGCTCGCCCTTGGCACCGATACCGGTGGCTCCATCCGTCAGCCGGGCTCTCTGACCGGAACCGTGGGCGTCAAGCCGACTTACGGCGGTGTCTCCCGTTTCGGCGCGATCGCCATGGCTTCCTCTCTTGACCAGATCGGCCCGTGCTCCCGTACCGTGCTCGATTCGGCTCTTCTGCAGGAAGTGATCGGTGGTCACGACAAGCGTGATTCCACTTCCATTCCTGAAGGTCCGCGTCCGATGGTCGCAGCCGCCCGCGAAGGCATGAAGCGTGACCTGAAGGGCCTCAAGGTCGGCCTGATCAAGGAACTGGGCGGCGAAGGATTCCAGTCCGGCGTTATGGCCCGCTTCAACGAAGGCGTCAAGAAGCTCGAAGAGATGGGCGCGGAGGTCGTTGAGGTGTCCCTGCCTCACCTGCCGTATTCTCTGGGCGCGTACTACATCATCATGCCGTCCGAGGTCAGCTCCAACCTGGCCCGTTACGATGGCATGCGTTACGGTTTGCGCGTCATGCCGCCGGCAGGCGTTCCGCAGACCGCGGCCAACATGATGGCCTATACTCGTGAGGCCGGTTTCGGCGACGAGGTCAAGCGTCGTATCATCCTGGGTACCTATGCGCTGTCCGCAGGCTATTATGACGCCTGGTACGGTTCCGCGCAGAAGGTGCGTACCCTGATCATCAACGATTTCAAGAAGGCGTTCGAGCAGGTCGACGTGCTCGTCGGCCCGACCAGCCCGGTCACCGCTTTCAAGTTCGGTGAGAAGACCGAGGATCCGATGGCCATGTACGCCATCGACATCACCACTATTCCGGCCAATCTCGCCGGCGTTCCGGCCATGAGCATTCCTGCTGGCCTGAGCGACGACGGCCTGCCGGTCGGCTTCCAGTTCATCGCGCCTCAGCAGCGTGACGAAGCCATGTACAAGCCGGCTGCGGCTCTGGAAGCGGCTCTTGAGGAAGATTGGAACGGTCCGATCTGGCAGTCCCTGAAGACCCCGTGGCTCGACGGACTGAGCAAGTAGAAGCATCGGAGGAAAGAAAACAAAATGGCTGAAAAGTTGATGAAGTACGCCGATGCCGTAAAGAAGTTCGATCCGGTCATCGGTCTGGAAACCCACGTTGAGCTTTCCACCACCACCAAGCTGTTCTGCCCGGCCGAAGTCTCCTTTGGCGGCGACCCGAACACTCAGCTCACTCCGGTGAGCCTGGGCTTGCCGGGCTCCCTTCCGGTGCTGAACGAGGCTGCTGTGGATTACGCGATCAAGCTGGGCCTGGCCCTGCATTGCGAGATCGCCGAGTGGAGCCAGTTCGCGCGTAAGAACTACTTCTATCCGGATATGCCCCGCGATTATCAGATTTCGCAGTACGACAAGCCGACCAACGGCAACGGCTATCTCGATGTTGAGCTGGAGGACGGCACCGTCTTCCGTGTTCCGATCGAACGTGCCCACATTGAGGACGACGCCGGCAAGAACACCCACGTTGGTGGTGCTGACGGACGTATCGAAGGCGCGAATCACTCGCTGGTCGATTACAACCGTGCCGGCGTGCCGCTGATCGAAATCGTGACCAAGCCGATCGAGGGCGCCGGAGAGCGTGCGCCGGAAATCGCAGGTGCCTACATGCGCGCCATCCGCGACATCGTGCGTGCGCTGAACATCTCCCATGCCCGTATGGAACAGGGCAACATGCGTGCTGATGTGAACGTATCTTTGCGTCCGAGCGCTTCCGATCCGTTCGGAACCCGTTCCGAAACCAAGAACGTGAATTCGTTCCGCGGCATCGAGAAGACTGTTCAGTATGAGATTCGCCGTCAGGCATCCATTCTGAGCGAAGGCGGCGAAGTGCTGCAGGAAACCCGCCACTGGGATGAGGCTTCGCAGACCACCGCCGGCGGTCGAGTGAAGTCCGACGCGGATGATTACCGCTACTTCCCGGATCCGGATCTGGTCATGCTGCACATCACCAAGGAGCACATCGAAGAGCTGAAGGCTCAGATGCCTGAGATGCCGCGCGAGCGTCGCAACCGACTGAAGGCCGAGTGGGGCTTCAACGATCTGGAAATGCGCGACGTGCTCAACGCCGACGCCCTGGATCTGCTCGAAGAGACCGTCAAGGCCGGTGCCACTGCCGCAGGTGCCAAGAAGTGGTGGCTGGGCGAGCTGTCCCGTGAGGCCAACGCGAAGGGCGTGAGCCTTGAGGAGCTGTCCATCAGCCCGTCGGACGTGGCAGAGGTCGAAAAGCTCATCGCGGACGGCAAGCTCAACGACAAGCTCGCCAAGCAGACCGTTGCCGGCGTGCTTGCAGGCGAGGGCACTCCTGCCGAAGTCGTCGAGAAGCACGGTTTCCAGGTGGTTTCCGACGATGGCGCTCTCGAG
>CAVBVU010000011.1:0-28395 GCA_963598975.1 Anaerovoracaceae bacterium | reverse complement strand
TGGTTTGCGTCGGTTTGGGGATACTCGGGTTTACCTGGTATTCCCATACCGACGATTTGGACATGGTTTGCGTCGGTTTGGGGATAGTGTAGCCCGTCTGACCATTCAGCCACACTGTAAGCCGCACGCGAATTCAACGATGCGAACGCCGCAGCGATTCACTACAGTTGAGGCATGGATACTTTACGAGACGTCGTTATCGTCGGCTCCGGCCCTGCCGGATACACTGCGGCCATATACCTGGGTCGAGCCGGATACCATCCTCTGTTGGCTGCCGGAGCCTTGAATCCGGGCGGTCAGCTCATCAACACCACCGAGGTGGAGAACTTCCCCGGTTTCCCCGATGGAGTCATGGGTCCTGATCTGATGGACCGTATGCAGCGGCAGGCGGAACGATTCGGAACCGAAATCGTATGGGATGACGTCACTTCCATTGATGCGGACCAAACCACGGGAATCAAAACCGTTCACCTGGATCAGGGCGATGTGGTGCACGCCCAGGCCGTGGTCATTGCCACCGGCTCGCAATATCGCACATTGCAGGTTCCCGGAGAGGCCGAATTCTCCGGTCGAGGTGTTTCCTATTGCGCTACATGCGACGGTTTTTTCTTCCGCGATAAACCGATCGTCGTGGTAGGAGGCGGCGACAGCGCATTCGAGGAGGCATTGTTCCTCACACGATTCGGTTCCTCCGTGACGCTGATTCATCGCCGTTCCGACTTCCGTGCTTCCAAGATTCTGGTGGAACGGGCCCAAAGCAATCCCAAAATCAACTTCGTACTTGATTCCGTGGTACAGAACATACAAGGCGATGCGAGCGGGGCAAAGTCCGTTACCGTGCGCAATATACTCACCAACGAGATCACCGAAATCACCGCCAATGGAATTTTCATAGCCATCGGCCATACACCGGCCACAGCATTCCTCGGGAATGTCGTACGCCGTGACGAGCGTGGATACATTCTTGTGGAAGGAACCGGCACCCACACCAGTCAGCCCGGCATCTTCGCCGCCGGCGATTGCGTGGATGATACCTATCGGCAGGCCATCAGCGCCGCCGGAATGGGATGCCATGCCGCATTGGATGCGCAACATTATCTTGCCGAACGGCACACGACCATCGCCTAATACCGCAAAACCTCACCTGTACACGCACCTACACGCACCTGCGCACTCCGTACGCACCCGCACACACCCGCGCACCTACACGACAATCGCCATCCATAAACACAACGGCGTTTCTGGCTGCCGGATCATCTACACCAGACCGGCAACCAGAAACGCCGTTATCATGCCAGGAATTACTCCACTACTCCTCGGACGGCATCAGCATATCGACAATGCGGTCCATGTCTTCTTCGGACTTGAACACGATTTCGATGCGACCATGCTTCTTGGAACCCTTGATCGACACTTTGGTACCGAAATGCTGTTCAAGACCAACCTGCACAGGAGTTCCCGTCCAAGGATTAAGCTTGTTTGCCTTGGTCTTCTTCGGCTGATCGCTTTCCGCGACCTTCATAGACACGATTTCCTCAGTGCTGCGGACCGACAGTCCTTCGGTAATAATACGGGTGGCCAGTTCTTCCATATCGGATTCGGTAGGCAGCCCCAGCAAAGCTCGTGCATGGCCCGCGGAAAGCAGTCCGGAAGCGACTTTCTTTTGCACCGAAGCAGGCAGATTCATCAATCGCAAGGTATTGGCGATCTGAGGGCGTGACTTCGAAACGGATTTGGAAAGCTGCGCCTGCGTCAAACCGAAGTCGTCAATCATCTGCTGATACGCGGCCGCCTCTTCAAGAGGATTCAACGCGACACGATGCAGATTCTCCAGCAAAGCGTCACGCAGCATATCGTCGTCGGCCGTTGTTTTGACAATCGCGGGAATCGTCGTAAGACCGGCAATCTGCGACGCACGCCAACGACGTTCGCCCATGATGAGCTCATACAGGCTGTCCATACGATCGTCGGACATATTGTGCGACTCGTCGGTCTTCTTTTCGGCCCTCTTCTTACGTGTGGCCTCGATTTGCGCGATCGGACGCTTTCTGACGACAATCGGCTGCAGCACGCCGACTTCCTTGATGGAATCGGCCAACTCGCGCAACTCATCCTCATCGAAGATGGTACGTGGCTGATGAAGGTTGGGGCCGACATCGCTCAGTCGGAGTTCGACCAGATAGCCGCCTTCCACCGGCAGGAGCTCAGGCTCTTCCTCCTTGGGGGATTCGGTGGTTTCACGTGAAACATTCTTTGTTTCGACGACAGGAGCCGTGGAACCGAAGAACATGTCGGCCGGATGTGCCGTCTCCCTCAAACTGATGGATGGAATGCTTGCGCGACGATTCGCGTTCTTCTTTATCTCACGCGAGATGTTCTTCTTCATGTCGTGCACGGCATCGACCGACGCCCTCGCCGTGGCGATAGAGGTTTTGCCGTTTTCAGCGACATCGTTCTTGTGAGAAGAATCCGTACCTGCGATTTTTTCCGTAGGCAGACCAACAGCCGCTTCCGGCTGGTTGGACTCTCCTGGCAACGCCGGGAATAGTGCTCCTAGACCTTTACCCAAACGTGATTTCGCAGCCATAATCAGTTCTCGTTCCTTCTCGCATCAATTGCCTGCAGCACGGTCTGGGAACGACGGGCAAGTTCCAGCGCAGCTTCGCAATAGGAAATAGCACCCATTCCCTTCGGATCGTAGGCAATCACACTCTGATTGAAGCTGGGGGCCTCGGAAATCTTCACGGTTCTTGGAATCGTGGTGTTCAGCACGATGGTCGGATAATGACGCTTGACTTCATCATGCACTTCACGGCTCAACAGCGTGCGCTTGTCGAACATGGTGATCAGCATGGTGGAAACCAGTAACGAGGAATTAAAGTGGTCCTGCACCAGACCGATGGTATTGATCAGCTGCCCCAAGCCTTCAAGCGCGTAATATTCGGCCTGAATGGGGATCAGCATCTCATTCACCGCGCACATCGCATTAATCACCAGCAGACCCAGGCTTGGCGGGCAATCGATGATCACGTAATCGTAATGCTTGTCGCTGTTCGCCAGATACTCATCGACCGCCGTTTTCAGAAGCACGTTGCGGTTGGGCATATCGGCGACTTCCAATTCAGCGCCGCTCAAATCAATGGATGCCGGCACCACATCAAGCAAGTCGAAGTCAGGGCACGTATGCTTGACTTCCGCAATGCTTTTACGGCCTTCAATGACGTCATATACCGAAGGTTCTCCCGAAGCGTGCGGAACACCCAATGCGGTGGAAGCGTTTCCCTGGGGATCCATATCAATTAGGAGCACGCGCAAACCGAATTTGGCCAGAGCGGCGGAGATATTGACCGCCGTCGTGGTTTTGCCGACACCGCCTTTCTGATTGGCCACGGCAATCAGACGGGTCTGTTCCGGCTTCGGGCAGGTCGCCTTCTGCAAAGCGGAATAGCGGGTCGATTCATCCGCTATCTGGGCGCCCAGTGAAGAGCTTCCTCCGAAAATACGTTTGATGGTGTCGGTGGCAGATTCCATGGTCGTCAGGTTGTCTGCCCCTGCAAGTCCAGTCATAAACTAGCCTTCCTTATGATATGCGTAGTCCTCAGTTTCACTATTCGGGTGGACAGAGCTCGTTGTTCACACCCAAATCGCACCATTGTGGACAGCCGTGGATAATTGGTGGATACATCGCATTTCCCTATGAAAGTTGCCCACCGATTTTTCGCTGAAATTCCAACAGTCTCCCATCGTGTTTTTTCCTTCATTTCATTCACGGTGGATACAGTGGGTAACTTTCAAGAATGCATAACTATTTTTTGTCGACCATCAGCACATGGGTTGGTTCCAGTCCCGGGCCGACTTCGGCGTCCACTACCCTGGGACGTACTCCACCGTTCTTAGAAATCTCCTTGGCTGCTTTCTCGATCTCCTCTTGGGCCGACCTTCCTTTAAGAGCCACCAGCCGTCCGCCCTGTTCGAGCAGCGGCAGCGTCCAGCCGGAAAGTTTGGTCATCGGCGCCACAGCACGGCACGTCACCACCGCAAAACGATGCTTCGCTTGAATAGGATTTCCTTCAAGATCCAGTACAGGCCCTCGGGACGTTCCACCCTTGGTTTTCTTCATATTCTTCGGCCCGATGACGGCGTCAATCATTTCATTCGCACGGGCACGCACCACGGAAACGTTGTCGAGTCCCATCTCGTCAACACATTCATTCAACCATTCCACACGACGTTCCATCGGTTCGACAAGCATGAATCGATGATCAGGCAAACATGCTGCGGCAACAATGCCTGGAAATCCTCCGCCACTACCGATATCCGCCACCGTTTTGAACTGTTTCTTTGCAGTCGATTCCTTGACGAAAGGCACTATCGCGGCGGAATTCAGAATATGCCTTTCCCAAATAATGCCGATATCCCGCGGTCCGATAAGACCACGCGGCTCGCCTTCCTCAGCCAACTTGGCATGGAAGATGCGAAGTTTCGGCAGCGCATTCCCCAATACCTCTTCCAGGATCGGCGAATCGTTCAATTCGTCTGTCACATCACTCATGCACACCATCCTATAACCGCCATTGTTTGAACAATGCTTTTCCTATGAAAATTCCAATACCCGATTGGCTCCACACGAAAACCATTCCTCCTCGCAAGGTAAAAATAAAAGCGCCACGAATGCGTGACGCTTCATGTTTCACGTGAAACCTAATCAGTCTTCATCCGATTCTTCGAGACTGCCTGCCTTCATGTAGACCGTCACATAACGGCGGGGTTCCTCACCATGGGAACGGGACTTCATTCCTTCCTCACGCACAACATCATGGATGATCTTGCGTTCGAAGGAATTCATCGGCTTCAGATCCACCGGTTCGCCTGTCTCGCGGGCCTCGTCGATAGCATCCAGGGCGATGTCATGCAGACGCTGGCGCTTGCGCTTCAGATAGCCATCAACATCGACGATAAGGTGGGAACGTTCACCGGTCTTCTGCTGTACCGCAAGACGGGTGAGCTGCTGCAACGCATCGACCACTTCCCCGTTGCGGCCAATCAGATGCTTGATATCGGTATCGTCGTCCGCGACGATCTGCACCGTTGGACGATTGTTGCGCACGCCCATTTCAATGTCGCCTTCATAATCGACGATATCGAGCAGGCCTTCGAGATAATCGGCAGCTATATCAGCTTCCTCATTGAGCTGATCGATGGTCTTCTCATCATCTTGTGCCATATTTACTACTCCTTTGAGCGGTGTTCTATTGGTAAAGTCTACTGTCTGTTTTTCACAGGATAAGACAGGTCCCGTGTTTCACGTGAAACACGGGACGCTATCATTCACTTCTTTTTCTTCTTGCGGCTGGGCTGCTGACGCTGGTAGCCGTTCTTCTCCCTGTCTTCCGCGGCTTTCTTGGCCTTCTCAAGTTCCTCTTCTTCGAGGGACGGAAGACCGGCCTTGGAACGGCGTGCGTTCTCGCGTGCGTGGTCGCGCTTGGCCTTGTCTTCGGCCGCCGGCGATCCCGGGGTCGGGAACGCATATACCTGCCACAGAGAACGGCACAGGTTCAGGATGTTGTTGGCAAGCCAGTACACAAGCACGGCGAACGGCATGGTGGCACCGGAGAAGATGTACATGATCGGGAACATCCACAGCATCATGCGCTGCATCATCTCGGTCTGCTTGGTCTGCGGACCGTTCTGCGCCATGTTGCGCTTCATGTTGTTGTACTGCATGAACCACAGGCAGAAGCACATCATGGCCACAAAGAGACCGATGACGACCTTGCCACCCATGTTGGCGGTCATGAAGTTGTCAGTGACGTTGGTGTTGAACACCGTGGTCTTCGTGAACTGCTGTGCGGTGGCCTGGTCGAATGCGCCGAGGACGCCGCCGCCACGGGTGTACTTGCCACGCGCGATGTAAGGAATGGCCGACAGCGTGTAGAACATACACATGAAGACCGGGCCCTGAATAAGCATCGGCAGGCAGGATCCCATGGGATTGGCATCGTTGTCCTGGTAGAGCTTCATCAGCTCACGCTGCATGGCCTCTTTGCTGGCCTGGTCTTCCTTGCCTTTGTATTTGTTCTGGATGCGCGCCATCTTGGGCTGTATTTCCTGCAGCTTGCGCATCGACTTCATGGTCTTGTAGAACAGCGGGAAGATGCAGATATGCACCACAATCACCAGGAAGATGATGGACAGCACCCACGAGAAACCCACCTCGTCCATGCCGAGCATGACGAGGAACTTGTGGAAAATGGCCATGATCTGCGTCATGAGCCACTCGATCGGGGTCAGGAGCTTGTACAGCCAGCCCCAGAACCCGCTATCGAGAAGAAAAGTATCTTGATTCAGCATTACAGGCCCGTCTCCTTATTATCTGCGGCCAGTGGGGTGAGTCGAGGCTCTTCATGTGCCTTCGACCACGAAAATCTGTAAAAAACGGAATAGCGCTGCGGAACATCATCAATCCCGCCATGGTTCCATGGTCTGCAACGCAGAATACGCAACAGCGCGAGAAGGCCGCCTTTCATGCAACCGTAACGTTGAATCGCCTGAATCGCGTAATTGGAACAACTTGGATAATACCTACAGCAAGGAGCGGTATGAACGGAAATATGATTCTGATACCAGCGTATGGCGCGAATCATCCAATTACCGTTCCGCACATCATTCATGAATGATGTGCAGCCTTGCGGGTCACCGCTTTGAAACATGCCTCCACCTGAGCGTCCAACGATTGGAAATCGGCATGCGCGGCACTTGGTTTGGCACGCATTACGATATCGCAGGATGCAGGTAGCAATGATTCATACTTGCGTGCAAGTACACGGAAACGACGTTTGACGGCATTGCGGGTCACCGCATTGCCTACAGCCTTGGAAACGGCCAAACCGATACGCCGGCCACTCACCGCCGCGATATCACTCGCAATAACATCGTCGTGCATCAGATAATGCACGACGATGTCTTCTCGCGATACCCTACGACGGCGTTTGAGCACCGCGACAAAATCGCGATGGCTTTTCAGCCGTTCCACAGCCCTATGCCACTACAATCAGGCAGCGAGGGACTTGCGGCCCTTAGCGCGGCGACGGTTGATCAGAGCGCGGCCCGAACGAGTGCGCATACGGTGACGGAAACCGTGCTTCATGTGACGGCGACGGTTGTTCGGCTGGAATGTCCTCTTCATAATTAATGCTCCCGGTGTTTTTAGCCATGCAAAAGCACGGCTCCTCATGAGTCAAGCTCTACCAAGTTACTCTGACCCCTGAACAGCGAAGATCCTGCGTTCCCTATTCTTCACATTTTCTGGGGAATTTCCCCGGAAAACAATCCACAGAAACGTTGCCACGAGGCCGAATTCCCCACAAAAGTTATCCACAAATTACAGCAATGTTATTCACAATTCGGCCAGTTTCAACACGCACGACGGTGGATAACTTGGGTAATTCGGAGTACAACTATACAGTTGCACATTATTAATCCGTCTGTCGAGAAAGGGAAATCCGTGGCCGATACGACAACAGACCCTCTCGAACAGGCGCGTGGAGTATGGTCGGACGCACTGGCCCTTCTTCATCAGAACCCGTCCCTTTCCGTACGAGATAAAAGCTGGCTGGAAAACGTGACCCCCGAAGGTATCTGGGGTCCGACGATTGTATTGTGCGTGCCCAGCGCGGCGGCGCAACAGACCCTACAGAACGAATTGAACCAGCCGTTGATGGATGCCCTTCATGAAGCCGCGGAACAGGACATCTTCCCCGCGTTCAAAATCGTGGAAGCCCCCAAGCCGGTAGAACATCCGGTCGAGGAATATCCGATCTTCTCTCCCTCCCCGACGGCCAAGGAAACCACCCAGGGGCAGCTCCCCATTCCCACATCCATGCCTCCGGAAAAGCCGGAAAAATTTCATAGCGGCCAGAACAGGCCGCTGCTTGACCCGAAGACCCACCTGAACAAGAACGCCACCTTCGACACCTTCGTTCCCGGCGATTCCAATCGTTTCGCCCGTACCGTGGCGCTTGCCGTGGCGGAGGGATCCGGTCATGATTTCAATCCTTTGTGTATTTACGGCGGTTCCGGCTTGGGCAAAACCCACTTGCTGAACGCCATCGGCAACTACGCTCTAGTCAAGGACCCCAATCTGAAGGTCCGCTATGTGACCAGCGAGGAATTCACGAACGAATTCATCGAGGCGCTGGGAGACACCAACCAAAGTTCCGGCCAGATCAAGGAATTCAACCGCCGATACCGAGAAGTGGACGTGCTGCTCATCGACGATATCCAGTTCCTGAGCGGCAAGGACGCCACCCTCGAGCAGTTCTTCCATACGTTCAACACCCTGCATCAGGCGAACAAGCGCATTGTGATCGCCTCCGATGTGCCGCCGAAGGATCTGCAGGGCTTCAACGAACGCTTAATCTCACGCTTCGAATCCGGCCTGACGGTTGATGTCAAGCCGCCAGATCTCGAGACCAGAATCGCGATCCTCCGCATGATCGCAACGATGAACGGCTCCAATATTCCGCCGGATGTGCTCAATCTCATCGCGGAACGGTTCACCGAGAACATTCGAGAGCTCGAAGGCGCGTTGAACCGAGTGACGGCCATGGCCTCGCTCAGCAACCAGCCGGTCAGCCGCGCCCTGGCGGAGCACACGCTGCAGGATTTCTTCACTTCGGACGTGGAGATCAAGCCTGCCGACATCATCAGCCAGGTCGCGAAGTATTTCTATGTGACGTTCGACGACATCGTAGGACGTTCGCGCACCAAGAAAATCGCGCTGGCCCGCCAGATAGCCATGTATCTGGTGAGGGAACTGACCAGCATGAGCCTGAATGACATCGGTCTTGTATTCGGCGGCAAGGATCACACCACGGTGATGCACGCCTATACCCGTATCAACGACGAGATGCAGGAGAAGCAGGAGATTTATACCTACGTTATGGAGCTCACTGTGCAATTGAAGCAGCATTCCGGCGAAAAATAGTCTTTTTTAGTGGTTTCACAGAGCGTAGGGAAATCTTTCCCCAGCGTCGGTAATGAAATTTACCGACTATTTTACCAATGCCTGTGACACGCCGTCCTGTGGACTGTTTTCAGAAAAGTTATCCACAAGGTTGTTCACATTTCGGGGAAATCTCGGTGGAAAAGTCGTTGAAAACGGCGATTTTCGCTGTGCATTACTTGTGGACTATTCACACGTAGATGTGGATAACTTTTCCGCGTTTGGTAGCCTGTGGATAACTTACACTCTTATCCACATTCCATCCAGAAGTTATCCACAAGGAAGGGGTATGGCTGAGGCCTTGCAGAATGTGGGGTTTCGTCGCTTACCCACATTATCCACAGGGCTTATTATTACGAATATAGTTTGTTTCTTATGAATCATCGTCATAACCGTAAGCTGGGGAATTCCCCACGCTTCAACACAACGCGCCCAGAAGCTAGAATGACTGTTGAATCCAACGAAACGAGGAATACGTCATGAAAGTCGAAGTCAACTCCCAAGCTCTCGCCGACGCAGTAGCCTGGACCACCCGTGTAATAGACGCACGTCCCGCTACCCCTATTTTGGCAGGCATTCGATTGGAAGCGGTGGATGGCACTCTACAACTTTCCGCCTTCAACTACGCTATTTCCGCACGTCACCACATTGAAGCTGGCATCGACGAAGCCGGCGCCGTCCTGGTTCTCGGCAAACTGCTCGCGGACATCACCAAGTCCCTACCGGCTGCGAAAACCTATCTTTCCACAGAAGGTTCCACGCTGACCATCACTTCCGGCAAGTCCACCTTCTCCATGCAGCTCATGCCGGAAACCGAGTATCCGGATCTTCCGGTAGTCCCCGCGAAACTCGGCCAGGTGGACTCCCCTACTTTCGTTCAGGCCGTCAATCAGGCGTCCGTCGCAGTCAGCCGTGAGGAGAACCGCCCTGTGTTGACCGGCATTCGCGTGCAGTTCCAGGGTGACAAGGTGATCATGAGCTCGACGGATCGCTTCCGTCTCTCCCGTTCCAGCTTCACCTGGACGCCGGAAAACGCCGACATCAACACCACAGCGTTGGTCCGTGGCTCGCTGTTGCGTGACGTGGCCCGTTCCCTTGACGAGCACCAGAACCTGGTTATGGACTTCGACCCGGAACATCCTTCCCTGCTGGGCTTCGAAAACGCGGGACGCATCTCCACATCGCAGCTCATCGATGGGGAATTCCCCGCCGTCGACCGCCTGTATGCGGACGAATATCCGATTCATGCGGTACTCAATAAGCAGGACCTGATCAGCGCCATCAAGCGCGTCTCCCTGGTTGCGGAACGCAACGCGCCGATCCGCATGATGTTCGAAGGCCAGGAGCTGACGTTATCGGCCGGAACCGCCGATGAAGCCCACGCGAAGGAAGTGCTCGACATCGACATGGACGGCGAAGACATCACCGTGGCCTTCAACCCGACCTACCTGATCGAAGGTCTGAGCGCCATCAGCGAACCGTTCGTCCGCATGAAGATGACCACTGCTGTCAAACCTGTGGAATTCAACGGCCAGCAGGAGTCGGATTCCGACGAATCCATGGACTACCGCTATCTGCTCGTTCCGATGCGTTTCAACAGCTGACCATCCATACCAATACAGGGCTGAACGTGCCGAAACAGGTTCGTTCAGCCCTTCTATCTACACAAGGAACCCATGCATATCTCCCGACTCGCGCTTGACCACTACCGTTCCTGGGAACGGTGCGTGCTCGATCTGAAGCCGGGCGTCAACATTCTGCAAGGTTCCAACGGCCTTGGCAAGACCAATATCGTGGAAGCTGTGGAAGTACTGTCCACCGGATCTAGCCACCGTACGTCGTCCGCACTTCCACTCATAGAACAAGGCTTCGGCTCGGCCGTGATCCGCGCCAATGTGGAAGATGGGGAGAATCGTCATTCCTACGAAGCCACCATCGTTGCCAGAGGTGCCAACAGAGCGCGGATCGACGGCGGAAAATCCCAATATATGAGGGATCTCATCGGTTTGGTGCCCTCAGTTTCCTTCACACCGGAAGATCAACGGCTCATATCGGCCGATCCCGCGGGACGACGCAACTTCATCAACCAGGCCGCGTCTCTGCTGCTCCCCCACTACGCGCAGCTGTTGCAGCAATTCACACACGTCGGCAAACAGCGTGCCGCACTGCTCAAGCAACTTTCCGACGACACCACGCAATCGCAATACGGCCAGCAGAGCATATTGAGCGGACTGGAAGCATGGACGGGGCAGTTCATCGACCTGGGAATGCAGCTGACGCGTGCGCGCGACAAGATAATCGCACGCCTTGCAACCCCATTTGAGCGTATGTATGAGAAGCTGGCCGGACCTGGGCAACAGGCGGCGCTCGACTATGAGCCGTCGTTCGACGAAGTGATGCTGTACGACGATCCCGCTGCGCAGATCAGCCTCCATTTCCAACGAATCTATCCGGGGGAAGTGGCCCGCGGACAGAATCTGATAGGTCCGCATCGGGATGATCTCGACATACGGCTCAACGGCATGCCCGCCCGTGAATTCGCATCCAACGGCGAAATGTGGACGATGGCGTTGGCGTTGAAAATGGCGTTGTACGAAACGGTTTCAGTCGAACGCGACAGCAAGCCGATCGTGATTCTCGACGATGTCTTCGCGCAGCTCGACGAATCTCGCCGTGGCCAGATACTCGATTTCGCCTATGCGCAGGATCAGGTGCTGATCACCGTCGCCGCAGCCAGCGATATTCCACATGCCGATGCGACGACAATCGACGTCGCCTCATTGCGTGAGCGGTCCGCCATCGACGTAAGCAACGATTTGACGGCGATGATGGAGCAGCTTGCGTCAGAGCGCGCCACATTGAGGAAAGGCGAGCACTGATGCCGAATCCGCCGATCTGCGATACTTTGAATCTCGACCAGCGCAAGTTGCCGGCCGAGGTGTTCGAACGCATCAGCAAGCGTGCGGGACGATACAAGGAACGTGAGGAACGGGCGCGCAAAGCCTGGGAGAGCTTCGGGAAGCCGGGGCGTGATCCGCAGGATATGGGCAGCCTGTTCGCATCGATCGCGACGCAGGGCAATTGGACCGCGCATCTGAAGATCGCGCAGATGCAGAACCACTGGGATCAGGTGGTGGGAATGGAGAACGCGTTGCACTCCTACCCCGTCGATTTGAGGGACGGCATACTGACGATTCGTTGCGACAGTCCGGCATGGACCACCACGATGACCTACATGATTCCGTTGCTGACCGATACGATTCGCAGGAAGCTTGAGGGTCTGACCATCAACGAGGTTCGCGTGACGGGACCGCAGCAGCAGGGATTCAGCCGTGGGCGAATGAGGGGGCGACGAACCCGATACTGAGCTCCGCTGAGTTTTACCTAGGTTCCCGTATCCCATGATTCTCTCGAGATGGGCGTGATGATGCATGGTGCCGCTGTATCTCATGAATGAAACCGGGCGAAACCTGTGAAAAAGCTTGATTTTTCAAGGGTAAACTTCTCTGGCGTGCTGTCCCCCTGCATGAGTAAGATATCAAGCAGTGTATGTAAACGCCTAGAAGGGGCCTTTATTTGCGTTCTAGGTGGTATCGCCTATGCAAATGACCTTCGTTGGTGGGAAAAACGCAGGAAGGAAACTCTGTGGCAGACCTTGATGTGGATTCGCTGAACGAATCAGCTGAAAACACGCAGGAAGATCAGAATCAAAATGGCCAGCTCGAAGAGGGCGTGCAGCTCGACGATACTTTGTCGCCGGAGCATTACGACGCCTCCGATCTGAAGGTTCTGGAAGGACTCGAGGCGGTTCGCATCCGTCCGGGCATGTATATCGGCTCCACCGGTCCGAGAGGCCTGCACCATCTGGTGTATGAGATCGTCGACAATTCCGTCGATGAGGCTCTGGCCGGATATGCATCGCATATCGAAGTGACGATTCTGCCGGACGGCGGCGTTCGTGTGGTGGATGATGGTCGAGGCATTCCGGTCGACGAAGTGCCTGGTGAAGGCGTCTCCGGCGTGGAGACCGTGATGACCAAGCTGCATGCCGGCGGTAAGTTCGGTGGCGGCGGATACGCGGTTTCCGGCGGTCTGCACGGCGTGGGTATCTCCGTGGTCAACGCGCTTTCCACCCGAGTGGATATCGAAGTGCGCAGGCAGGGATTCCACTGGACCCAGACGTATATCAACCAGAAGCCGACCTCACGTCTGATCAAGGGCGAGCCGATGGGCGAGGAAGAGTCCACCGGAACCTCCGTGACCTTCTGGGCGGATGGTGCGATCTTCGAAACCACCACATACGATTTCGAGACCTTGCGCAACCGTTTCCAGCAGATGGCGTTCCTGAACAAGGGACTGAAGATCTCCCTGACCGATCTGCGCGAGCCGGATCAGGCGGGAGAGGAAGTCGCCGGCGAAGAGAGCGAGAACAAGCATCAGACCGTCACCTACCAGTACAAGGACGGCATCAAGGACTATGTGGACTATCTGGTGAAGTCCCGCAAGTCCACTCCGGTCGAACCGGACGTCATCGATTTCGAGGCGGAAGACCTGAAAATCGGCATTTCCGCGGAAATCGCCATGCAGTGGACGACCGCATACTCCGAAGCGGTGCACACCTTCGCGAATACCATTTCGACCACCGAAGGCGGCACCCACGAAGAAGGTTTCCGTGCTGCGCTGACGTCTCTGGTGAATCGCTATGCCCGCGAAAAGAACATTCTCAAAGACAAAGACGAGAACCTTTCCGGCGACGACGTGCGAGAAGGCCTGACCGCGGTCATTTCGGTCAAGCTCACTAACCCGCAGTTCGAAGGACAGACCAAGACCAAGCTCGGCAACTCCGAGGCGAAGACCTTCGTGCAGCGTGTGATGACCGAAAAGCTCGGCGACTGGTTCGACTCCCATCCGAGCGAAGCCAAGAACATCATCCAGAAGGCCATCGAAGCCTCCAGGGCGCGACTCGCGGCCAAGAAGGCACGTGAGAACACCCGCCGCAAGTCGATCTTCGAATCGGCCGGCATGCCGGACAAGCTCAAGGACTGCCAGTCCAACAATCCGGAGGAGTGCGAGCTGTTCATCGTGGAGGGCGATTCCGCAGGCGGCTCCGCCATCCAGGGACGCAACCCGATCACGCAGGCGATTCTGCCGCTTCGAGGAAAGATCCTCAACACCGAGCGTGCGAGCTTGGACCGCATGATGAAGTCCGAAACCATCGAATCGCTGATCACGGCTGTCGGTGGCGGATACGGCGAGGAGTTCAACCTCGACAAGGTGCGCTACCACAAGGTGATCATCATGGCCGATGCGGACGTCGACGGCGCGCATATCGCCACACTAAACCTGACGCTGTTCTTCCGCTACATGAGGCCGATGATCACGGCTGGCTACGTGTATGTGGCCATGCCGCCGCTGTACCGACTGAAGTGGACCAAGGGCGCGCACGACTTCGTGTACACCGATGCCGAACGCGACCGAGTGCTCGCCGAAGGAAAGGCAGCCGGACGCCAGCTGCCCAAGGGCGAAGGCATCCAGCGTTACAAGGGTCTGGGCGAGATGAGCTATCAGGAGCTGTGGGAGACGACCATGGACCCCGACCACCGCATTCTCAAGCAGGTGCAGATCGAAGACGCGGCCGCGGCCGACGAGACCTTCTCCATGCTGATGGGCGACGAGGTCGAGCCGCGTCGTCTGTTCATCCAGCGCAACGCGCGCAACGTCAGCTGGATCGACGCGTAACGCGATTCCCGACAGGAACACAGGGAAGAAAACGTAAAAAGGGAGAGGTCGGCAACGCCTCTCCCGGTCAGTCGGACGACTGACGGCTCTTTTCGAGGAGAAGAGCGAAGCTACGGAGGAAATGTGGCAGACGAAAACAACAGCAACGAAGACGGCCAGTTCGTGCCCGACGGTTCCATGGAACCGTTGAGCCCGCAGGAGGCCGACAACACCGATTACGGTCTGATGGTGGGCGAGCGTATCCAGAAGAAGGATCTGCAGCAGGAAATGCGCGATTCCTATCTGGCGTACGCCATGTCCGTAATCGTGGACCGTGCCCTTCCGGACGTTCGCGACGGCATGAAGCCGGTGCATCGTCGTGTGATCTACGCGATGTACGACGGCGGATACCGACCGGATC
Source organism: Anaerovoracaceae bacterium (assembly GCA_963598975.1). GTDB lineage: Bacteria > Actinomycetota > Actinomycetes > Actinomycetales > Bifidobacteriaceae > Bifidobacterium. The sequence goes on along the minus strand of CAVBVU010000011.1, from coordinate 13,252 downwards.
GTGGCTATTCCAAGTGCGCCCGCGTGGTCGGCGAAGTCATGGGTAAGTACCATCCGCACGGCGATTCCGCCATCTACGACACATTGGTGCGTATGGCGCAGTCCTGGTCCATGAGGTACACGCTCGTGGACGGCCAGGGCAACTTCGGCTCCCCCGGCGACGACCCCGCCGCCGCAATGCGTTACACCGAATGCCGTATGGCGCCGCTGGCCATGGAAATGGTCCGCGACATTGACAAGGACACCGTCGATTTCCTGCCGAACTACGACGGCAAGACGCAGGAGCCGACCGTGCTGCCCGCACGATTCCCGAGCCTGCTGTGCAACGGCTCCTCCGGCATCGCGGTCGGCATGGCCACCAACATTCCTCCGCACAACATGCGCGAGGTCGCCGAAGGCGTTCACTGGGCGCTCGATCATCCGGAAGCCAGCCGTGAAGAGCTGCTCGACAACCTGATCCGCATCATCAAGGGACCGGATTTCCCGACCGGAGCCACCATTCTCGGACACAAGGGCATCGAACAGGCCTACCGTACCGGCCGTGGCCTAATCACCATGCGCGCGGTCGTGAACACGGAGGAAATCAAGGGACGCATGTGCCTGGTAGTCACCGAACTGCCGTACCAGGTCAACCCCGATCGCTTGGTCGTGTCCATCCGCGAAGCCGTGCGCGACGGCAAGATCCAGGGCATCGCGGACATGCGAGACGAGACCTCCGGCCGTACCGGCCAGCGACTCGTGCTCGTGCTCAAGCGCGACGCCGTTCCGAAGGTCGTGCTGAACAACCTGTACAAGCATTCCCAGCTGCAGCAGACCTTCGGCGCCAACATGCTGGCTTTGGTCGATGGCGTGCCGCGTACGCTGAGCCTGGACGCCTTCATCCGCCATTGGGTGGGGCATCAGCTCGAAGTGGTGGCGCGTCGTACCGCCTACCTCAAGCGCGAGGCCGAGGAGCGCGACCATATCCTTCAGGGCTATCTGAAGGCCCTCGACATGATCGAAGAGGTCATCGCGCTCATCCGCGCATCCGAATCCGCTGAAGCGGCGCGTACGGGTCTTATGGACCTGCTTGACGTGGACGAGGTGCAGGCCGACGCGATTCTGGCCATGCAGCTGCGTCGACTGGCCGCGCTGGAACGTCAGAAGATCCTCGACGAGCACAACGAGCTCATGCGCAAGATCGCCGACTACAACGACATTCTCGCCAAGCCGGAACGCCAGCGTGCGATCGTCGGCGACGAACTCGACGAAATCGTCGCCAAGTATGGCGACGAGCGCCGCACCAAGATCCTGCCGTACTCCGGCGAGATGAACGTCGAAGACCTCATCGCCGAAGAGAACGTGGTCGTGACCGTGACCCATTCCGGCTTCATCAAGCGCACCAAGGCCGACGAATACCGTGCGCAGCACCGCGGCGGCAAGGGCGTCAAGGGGGCGAAGCTGCGTGAGGACGATGTGGTGGACCACTTCTTCCTGACGAGCACGCACAACTGGCTGCTGTTCTTCACCAACAAGGGCCGCGTCTACCGCTTGAAGGCGTATGAGCTGCCGGAGGGATCGCGCGATTCCAAGGGCCAGCACGTGGCGAACCTGCTGCAGTTCGGCCCCGATGAGCACATTCAGGCCGTCTTGTCGATCCCGAACTACGAAGTGGCCAAGTATCTGGTGCTCGCCACCCGCTCCGGCAAGGTCAAGAAGACCGCGCTGGCCGAATACGATTCGCCTCGCCAAGGCGGTCTGATCGCGGTGCGATTGATGACCGACGAAAACGGCGAGAACGCGGACGAGCTGATCGGAGCCGCGCTGTGCAACGCCGAGGACGACATCATCCTTGTCTCGAAGCAGGGCATGAGCCTGAAGTTCCAGGCCAACGACGAGCAGCTACGACCGATGGGCCGCCAGACCTCCGGCGTTCAGGGCATGAAGTTCCGTGAAGGCGACGAACTGCTGGCCATGGACGTGGTCTGGGGAGAATCCGACAAGGATCTGCTTGTGGTCACCAACGAAGGCTTCGCCAAGCGTACGGCCATCAGCGAATACCGTTTGCAGGGCCGTAACGGCTACGGTGTCAAGGCCGTGCAGCTCACGGAAAGCCGTGGAACTCTCGTCGGTGCCGTGATCGTCGAGGAAGAGGACCAGGTTCTGGCCATTATGAAGTCCGGTAAGGTCATTCGTTCCAACGTGTCCGAAGTCAACCGCACCGGCCGTACCACCCAAGGCGTCACGCTCGCCAAGCCCGACAAGGACGACGAGATCATCTCCATCGCGCGCAATGAGGAGAAGGACGAGGATGAATCGGCGGAAAACGCCGGAGGAGACTCCGCTGAAACCCCTGCCGATACTTCCGCTAATACCTCCACCGATGTCTCCGTTGAGGCTTCCGCTCAATCTGCCGTTGAGAAGGCCGCTTCGGACGCCGATGGCGAGAATGTAGAGGCCTCGGGAGAAGTCGAGTAATCGTCTGTGAACACTGGTAGCCTCAGCCTAAGAACTGGGCACAATCTTGCAAGGAGCAACGATGAGCGAGAACAACGAAGAACAGCAGGAGCCCACTCCTGAGATGCAGGTCGAGGAGCAGACTCCGCGTGTGGCGCGTTCCGCTTCGAGTCAGCCTGTGACCAGTGGCAAGCATGTCAAAGCCAATGAGGGTTCCGCCGGCGCATCCAGCGGTGTGAAGGTGCGGGACAAGGTACGCCGTGGCGCTCCTCGCGCACGCCGAATGAGCCTGTCCCTCACCCGTATCGACGCATGGTCGGCGGCCAAGGTGGCGTTCATGCTTTCCATCGCCGGTGGAATCATCCAGATTATCGCCGCGGGCCTGCTGTGGGCCATGCTGAACGTTGTGGGCGTGTTCGATCAGGTCACGCAGATTGTGTCTTCCACTGGTCTTGACGCAGGTGGATTCGATCTGACCAACGTGTTCTCTCTGAGCACGGTGCTGAGCGCGGTGACCATCCTCTCGATCTTCGAAGTGATTCTGATCACCATTCTGGTGGTCATCATCACGTTGCTGTACAACGTGGTGAGCACGCTCGTCGGCGGTGTGCACGTGACACTCGGCGACGACTGATTCGGTTGTTTTCGGACTTCAAGCGGCTTGCATCATTGCGATGCAGGCCGCTTTTGGGTTTTGGACTACAACGTGGCCTGGGACGCCCATCGTGGTTCGTCGGACATGTGCGTCGGGTTCTTCGGATATGCGCGCAATCTCTTTCCGTGCGCACAACCGGGAGATAGCGGCATTTTCTTGAGGTTGTGGTCGAACAGGGGTGTACTTCATTGCGACCCGTTCTTCCCATGTGATTCAAGAATGGCTATTTTCCAACGATTTGCAATTTGCTGTCGCAATGGTCGGTGTCAGGGGCGGCGCACAACTGGGAGATATGCCCGTATCTCGAAGTTGTGGTCGGAAGGGGTATATGTCATTGCGCTTCGTCCTTTCTATGTGATGTGGGAATGGCGGAATTCCAACGATTTGGGTTTGCAGGCAGGTATGGTTTGCGTCCGTGGCCGGCCCCTACCGGGAGATATGCCCGTATCTAGTGGTTGGGGCAGAGGTGGTCCAGCGTACTCCGGGTCTTTCACGCAATGCATGAAGAGGTCGTTCGCGATTCATGGTACGAAAAGGCTGGCTGTGCGGATTTGGGGAGGTGGATGCTTGGGCGACAAAAAACCGGTTTGCACCGATCCGGGTAAATCGCAATACACGGATTAAGTGCAAACCGGCTTAGAAAGCCGAAGCGGAGCTCAGCTGATCACAGCACGCCCTGGGCGACCATGGCGTTGGCTACCTTGACGAAGCCCGCTGCGTTGGCGCCGAGCATCAGATCGCCTTCATGACCGTATTCCTTGGCTGCGTCCAGGGAATTGGCGACGATGTTCTCCATGATGGACTTGAGCTTGCCGTCCACCTCTTCGAACGTCCAGGAAAGGCGGTAGGAGTTCTGGCTCATCTCCAGGCCGGAAACAGCCACGCCGCCGGCGTTTGCGGCCTTGGCGGGGCCGTAGAGCACGTTATTGGCTTGGTATACGGCGATTGCCTCCGGAGTGGAAGGCATGTTGGCGCCTTCGCACACCACGGTGCAGCCGTTGGCCACGAGAGTCTTGGCGGATTCCTCATCGATTTCGTTCTGGGTCGCGCACGGAAGGGCGATGTCGCACGGAACGGTCCAGACACCCTTGCAGCCTTCGTGATACTCGGAGCCCGGAACGCGATCGGCGTATTCCTTGATGCGGCCGCGGTGACCCAGCTTGATGTCCTTGACCACGTCGAGCTGAATGCCGTTCGGATCGTAGATGTAGCCGTTGGAATCGGAAGCGGTCACGACCTTCGCGCCGAGGGCCTGTGCCTTTTCGGTGGCGAAGATGGCCACGTTGCCGGAACCGGAGATGGCGACGGTCTTGCCTTCGAAGGAATCGTTCTTCAGCACGCGCATGGCTTCCGCGGTGTAGTAGCACAGGCCGTAGCCGGTGGCTTCGGTGCGTGCCAGGGATCCGCCGAATTCGAGGCCCTTGCCGGTCAGCACGCCGGAGTATTCGTCGCGAATACGCTTGTACTGGCCGAACAGGTAACCGATCTCACGACCGCCGACGTTGATGTCTCCGGCGGGAACATCGGTGAACTGGCCGATATGGCGGCACAGCTCGGTCATGAAGGCCTGGCAGAAACGCATGACTTCGGCATCGGACTTGCCCTTCGGGTCGAAGTCGGAGCCGCCCTTGCCGCCGCCCATCGGCAGGCTGGTCAGGGAGTTCTTGAGGATCTGTTCGAAGCCGAGGAACTTGATTACGCCTTCGTTCACGCTCGGGTGGAAGCGCAGGCCGCCCTTGTACGGGCCGATCGCGGAATTGAACTGCACGCGATAGCCTCGGTTAACCTGCACCTTGCCCTCGTCGTCGGTCCAGGCCACGCGGAACTTCACCACGCGTTCCGGCTCCACGATGCGTTCGAGAACGCCGGCCTTCTCATATTCCGGATGCTTGGCGACGACCGGTTCGAGGCTTTCGAACACTTCCTTCACTGCCTGCAGAAATTCCGGCTGGTCGCCGTCGCGCTGTTCGACCTGCGCGTAGACGCGCTTGACATACTCGTCCGTGAGCATATAGTTCTCCCTAGGGTAGGTTGGGTTATCAATAAAACGGTCTTATTTTATGTATGTGAACAAGACCGGCACAAGAATTGCTCAGGATTTGGTTGGGGAACGGTAGAGTGGGTGAGTACGTGAACGCTTGTAACGCAGAGGATAAAACGGGATGAACGTTGGTGAGAAGGTCCGCAAGGCGAGTATGGGGGACGTGGCCAAGGCCGTGGGGGTGTCGAAGACCACGATTTCGCGCTATCTGCATGGCGAATTTGCTTACATGTCTCCCGAAACGAGGAAGCGCATCGAAGAGGTGATCAAGGAGCTTGATTACCGTCCCAACAAGATGGCGCAGAGTCTGAAAGCCACCGTCAGCTATATGATCGGGGTGACCATCGCCGATCTGGGCAATCCCTTCAGCTCGTTACTGATCAAAGGAATTCAAGAAGAATGCAGGGAAAGAGACGTGCAGCTTCTCGTCTGCGATTCCAATAACCGTCCTACGCTGGAGCGGAACAATATCGAGTCTCTGCTGGATGCCCAGGTGGACGGTCTGATCGTCAACACGGTCGGCGATAACGACGATTGGCTGGCCGAATTCCATGATAGGAAGAATCGCAAGCCCGTGGTCATGCTCGACCGTACCGTGCTTCCTGTGATTTACGACAGCGTGGCCACGGATAACGACGGTGCCGTACGGGAGATGATGCTGCATCTGAAGGATGAGGGATTCTCCCGTGTTGTGTTCATCACCAAGCCGGGTGAAGGCATCAGTACGCGATTGTCGCGTCGGGCGGCTGTCGAGAAATATAGTGGTTCTCTTGATTTGGACATGAATATCGTTGTTTATGACGATGATGACGATTTGCGTGAGAAGATCGCTGAGATCATGCGGTCGTGCGGCCAGTCGAAGGTCTGCCTGTTTTCGAACAACGACGAAAGCATGAGGGATGTTCTGGAAGCGGTTCCCTTTGAAACAAGGCGGAAGGTCGGCATGTGCTCGTTCGCGGACAGGCATTGGGCCAAGTACAGCGGGGATGGCATAACCTGTCTGGACCAGAATCCGAAGCTGCTTGGAAGAAAGGCCGCGAGGAAACTGTTCGCACGCGTGTATGACGGCGTGGATGCCGAATGTTCCTTGGAGGAGGTTCCGGCAAGTCTGAACGTGTTCGCCTCCACAAAGGGCCGATGATGAATCGAAATGATTCGTGATCGATGCTGAATCCCCGTTGGTTCGTCAACGGGGATTTTCTTTTGGAAAATCAGCGGACACGCCGTTGTTAACCGGTAAACGTGATGTGGGTGTATTCTTACGTTAACCGATAAACGAAAACGGTTAACAATACTGTTTTTCTCCAAATCAATACACTGAGAACAAGTCTCTGGCTCAAGGAGGAGCGAACATGATTATGTGGATCATGGGCATACTGCTCGTGGCATCATTCGTGTGCTTCGTCATCTACGCGATGAAAGGCGGAAACCTCACCATCGGTTTCTTCGTCCTGACCATCATCTGGACCCTCGTATACTTCCTCGGCGTGCCGTTCGGCATAGGCGAATCCTTCGACGTCATAGAAGAAACGTTCGCCCAGCCTGCGCTGACCTACGGTTCCACCATCATCCAGATCATCTGCGGCGCCTGGTTCGGCCGTGTTCTGGTCGACACGGGCATCGCAGCTTCGATCTCCTACAAAACCGCGAAAGTCGGCGAGAAAAGCCCTGTCCTGGCAACCATCTGCATGGCCCTGGTCACCTGCCTCATCTTCACCAGCGCATACGGTGTCGGCTCGGCGATCGCCATCGGCGTGATCCTGTTCCCGATCCTCGGACGACTCGGTGTGCCAAAGCGCGTTGCGGTACCGGTGTTCACGCTCTCCATCGGCGCGGCAATGTGGATTAACAGCGTGCTGTTCGTACAGTTCGCGGCCTTCTACTCGGACTACAACTCCCCTGACGGACAAGTGATCGAATGGGGTAACCACTACCTGCGCTTCGGCATCGCGGCCATGGCCGTACAGATGCTCGGCGTGATCATCTTCATCCTCATCAACTCCAAGGCGATCAAGAACGGCGTTCCCTACGAAGTCGGCGATCCGGCCGAGCGCAACGACGACATTCCGCAGGTGCCGGTATGGACCTATGTACTGCCGGTCGTGCCGGTGGCGCTGAGCATCATCCTGCAGTGGGACGCGGTTCCGGCGCTGTTCCTCGCATCCATCATCGCCTTCCTCGGCACCGGACACATGAAGACCTACAAGGGATTCGTCTCGATCCTCAACTCCACCGCGAAGACGGCAATCGGCGACATCGGCAGCCTGATCATCATGCTGCTCGTGCTGCGATTCTTCCAGCACGCAGCGGTCACGGTCATGGCGGACTTCGGGCCGGCGCTCACCTCCGTGGTGCCGAACAACCAGATGATCCTCGCACTTGCGGTCTGCATCCTCGCGCCTCTCGCGCTGTTCCGCGGCCCGCTGGAGCTGTACGGAGCGGGGTCCGCCGTGATCAGCATCCTCATGGGCATGGGCGTCTTCAACGCATGGTTCCTGTTCGCACTGCTCGTCGTGCCGTCCATGACCTGCATCTCCAGCTGCGTGACCCAGTCGTGGAACATGTGGGCCGTCGAATACAACGAGCTCGAACCGAAGACCTTCCTCAAGAACGGCGTTCCGGTCTACTGGCTCTGCACCTTCCCGATCATGGGACTGGCGTCGCTGCTGCTGTTCTGACGGCATAAACGGCAAGCCAATCGCATATCAATCGTCTGAAATTCAAGGAAACAACATGACCACTATCGGAATCAACACACTGGTATACATGGACGTGCTGCGTGAAGGCGTAGCACAGTCCGCAATCCTTCCCAAAATCGCGAAACTGGGCGTATCCCTGGCGGAAGTACGAAGGGAATACATAACGGAGGAAGCCGAATTCGACGCGATCGCACAGGCCGCGAAAAGCAACGACATGAAGTTGTTCTACTCCGTGCCGGAATCCATCACCATCAACGGCGGCGTCAATCCCGAATTTGACCGGTTCATGGCCGAAGCGAAGCGCATGGGCGTGCTCAACGTGAAGTTCAACCAGGGAGACGTCAAGGACGTCGAACCGCGAATCCTGCAGGAAATCGACGGAAAGGCCGTGGAATACGGCGTGACCCTGAGCATCGAAAACGATCAGACTCCGGAAAACGGCACTTTCGCATGCACGTCCGCGTCGCTTGAACACATTGCGGAAAACGGTTCGGCCATCGGCTACACGTTCGATCTGGGCAACTGGTATTGGCGTGGAGAGGATGCGCAGCAGGCATTCGACGCTCTGCTGGGACGTATCACCGTCTTCCATCTGAAGAATGTCAACGGTGCCGTGAGCAAGGAAGAGCTCTCCACCACCATGCTTCAGGACGGCGTGATCGCCTGGCGGGAGATGCTGGATGCGTTGTCTGACAGCGTGCCGGTCTTCCTGGAATTCCCGATTCCCGAAGGCCAGGTCGAAGAACAGCTGAATATCGTGCGCGAAGCCGTGAAATAGCTCGTGAAACACAACGTGCGATAAATCGTGAAGTCGTGAAACAAGTCGTGAAGCAAATCGTGAAGTAAAGGAACACAATGTCGGAAGTCATGACCATCGGCGAACCCATGGTGAACCTCATCGCCGATTCCAACGAAACCTATCTTGAGGCGCGAACCCTGCCGAGGCAGATGGCTGGAGCCGAATTCAATGTGGCGATCGGCGTCAACAGGCAGGGTCATTCCATCAGCTACGTGACCACGCTCGGTAACGATTGGCAGGGAGACCTGATCCTCGAATACATGAACGGCGTGGGAATCGACACCGGCAACATCCAGCGGAAGGACGGCGCATCCACCGGATACCAGCTCAAAGTACGTTCCAGCGACGGCGAGCCGAAGGTCATCTACTTCCGTGCCGGATCCGCGGCATCCCAGACCATGCCGCAGATCGTTGACGGCATTGATTTCACCGGAGTGCGGATTCTTCACGTGACCGGCATCTTCTCGGCGCTCACGCCCAATACGTACGACACCGTGACCCGCCTGGTGGAGGCGGCGAAGCAGCACGGCGTGACGGTGCTGTTCGACCCGAATCCAAGGCCGACACTGTGGCCCAGCAAGGAGGCCATGATCGACGCCACGAACAAACTGGCGGCGATGTCCGACGTGTTCATGCCCGGACTGGAGGAAGGACAGCTGTTCTCCGGCCTGAACGATCCGCGAGACATCGCGGACTTCTATCTGAACATGGGAGTCGAGAAGGTCATCATCAAGCTCGGCGACGCAGGATCCGCGCTGTTCGAACGAAACGATCAAGGCGAACGCCTGGAAACGGTGGTTCCCAGCTTCGTGGTGAGCGTCGTGGATACCGTGGGCGCGGGCGACGGATTCGCATCCGGCGTCATCACCTCGCTCCTGGAAGGGCTTGACAACGAACATCTTCTAGAACGCGCGAACGCGGTCGGTGCCATTCAGGTGACCAGCGTGTCCGATTCGGAAGGATTGCCGACATCCGGGGAACTGAGCAAATTCATCGCGTTCACCCCGCGTAAGGAAATCGCGCTGTAAGGCGGTCTTGGAGGAATCCGCGGACTTCTCTGGGACGGAAAGGAACAATATGAAACTGCAGGTGGCAATCGACCGCGTCGACGTGGAACGCGCCGTGACCATAGTCGAATCCCTTGCCGGGCAAGCGGACATCATCGAAGTGGGCACGTCGCTGACCAAGGAATTCGGTGTGAAGGCGCTGCGTCCGATCATCGACGCGGCACGCGGAACAAGCGTTCTGGGAGACATCAAAACCTGCGACGAGGGCGCATACGAGTTCAACCTCGGATACGAGAGCGGATTCGACTATCTGACGGTCATGGGATCATCCTCGCTTGGAACGCTTCAGGTGTGCGCGCAAAGCGCGGCCGAACACGGCAAGCTGATGATGATAGATTTGTTGGAATGCGACGACGCACGAATTGAGAAAATCAGCGGATTCGCGGACGCCATCTACTGTCTGCACACATCCGTCGATTCGGGAGCCACCAGCGATCCTGTGGCGCAGGTACGGGAATTCCGGGCGAAATTCCCGCAAATCGGTCATATCGCAATCGCCGGCGGTATCAAGAAGCACCAATTGGCGGCGCTTGCGCAGGAAAACATCGACATCGTGATCATGGGATCGGCCATTACCAAGGCCGACGATATCGCAGCGGCATGCGAAGCGTGCAGAAAGGAAATGAAATGAGCAACGAAACTGAACAGAACAACGAGATTCTCGATCAGATCATTCAGGAAATCCAAGGCGTGGTCGCGAAAATGGACGAGTGCGACCTGGAGAACGCCATGAAGCTGATCGCCAAGGAATCGCGTGTGTATGCGGCCGGAGAGGGCCGTTCCGGATTCAATGCGCGCAGCTTTGCCATGCGCATGATGCACATCGGCTACACAAGCTACATGATGGGCGAAACCATCTGTCCGTCCATGCATGAGGGCGACGTGCTGCTGGCGATTTCCGGTTCCGGCAAGACCCGCCGCACCGTCGAGGATGCTCAGGCCGCCGCGAAGCTCGGCGTGAAGGTTATCGCGGTGACGTCCAAGCCCGAATCTCCGCTTGCCGAGACCGCCGACGCCGTGATCATGGTGCCTGGCCGAGTCAAGGGTGAAGCGGGTGGATCCATCCAGCTGCTCAGCTCTCTGTTCGACCAGAGCGTGCACATCGCACTCGACGCGCTTTGCCTGAAGCTCTCCATCCGAGACAACGTGTCGGACGAGGAAGCGGGCGCGAACCACGCCAACGTCGAATAATCTCGGACGTCTGTGATGTTGGGCCGAAACGGGTTAGGAACCCGTTTCGGTTGGATTGCTGAATTATGTTGAGTTGTGCTGAATTGTGTTGAATCAGTCTGAAATGGGCTGATATGGCCGAATTGTGCTGAATTGGCCTATATTGGCCCGAATATGGCGGCTGCCGACGACATTGCGCATTATGTGGTCGGCAGCCGTTTTTTGTAGCTGTTTGTAGCTGTTTGTAGTCGTTTTGTGGTTGTTGGATGGCGGTTGTGGCTGGTCTCGGAAAGCTCCATAAAACCTTCTGAAGGTACGACGGGTGCCAATGGGGTTGACTGTAGGGAACGGTTCCTTTCAGTGGCTATAGGATGTTGCTGAGTGCCGATGGGCGCCGAAGCAAGAAGAGGAGGAGCCATGCTCGCAGGATTCAAGAAGTTCATTGCCCGCGGAAACATGATCGATATGGCCGTAGGCGTCGTTATGGGTGGCGCTGTCACCACCGTGGTCAATTCGATAGTCGACAGCGTGATCAATCCGTTCATCGCAATGATTTTCGGCAAACCGAACATGGATGGTCTGCTGGCGATCACGTTCAACGGTGCGACTGTTTCGTTTGGTGCCGTGCTTGGCGCGGTATTGAACTTCCTGGTCATTGCGGTCGCCGTCTATTTCTGCATCCTGGTGCCGATCAACAAGTTCCGTGATGTCACTGAAGCTCTCGTGGCTAAGACGAAGCTCGCCGAACTGCAGAAGGTCGAGGAAGAGGCTGCCGTGGCCGAACCGTCTGCCGAAGAGAAGACGGTGATGCTGCTGCAGCAGATTCGCGACGAGCTTGCCAAGCAGAATGCCGCTTCCGGGGATGCGGACGACGTGGTTTCCGCTCCTAAGGCCTGATCGTCGGCTGATTTGCGTCGGTATGGAGATGCTGCCGGGTTGCGACTATCCCCATACCGACGCTGAAGGTATGGTTTGCGTCGGTACGGGAATACTGATTGGTCCGGATTATCCCCGTACGTACGCAAGTAGCACAGTTTGCGTCGGTACGGGGATGCTGTGGGGTCGTGAGTATGCCCATACGCGCGCTTCGGTATCGGTTGGTGGCAGTTTAGAAACGATTACGACTTGCGTGGAATCATGCGGATGCGCAAGTTGCCCGTATATGCTCAACTTGCTGTGTGATTAAGACTCATGAGCGGCTTTGTACTGGATTCCCCATTCGCGCATGGCTTCAATGACCGGCTTGAGACTCATTCCGGTATCGGTCAACGAGTATTCCACGCGTGGCGGCACTTCCGGATATACTTCGCGATGCACGAGTCCGTCGCGTTCCATCTGACGGAGATTTGATGTCAGGACTTTTTGCGAAACATTGCCGACGGAACGACGCAATTCGCTGAATCGCATGGTTCCATTAAGCAGATCACGCAGAATCAGCGCTTTCCATTTATCGGAGATCAGTAGCAATGTCGTCTCAACTGGACACGCTGGTAGCTCACGTTCCATAACAAATAATCCTTCTGAACCGCAATATTTGCAATAAAAGTTCCTTATAGGTAACTATAGCACTTTATTGTGCCTTCTTCCTTTTTGGGATGTACAGGAATAATGTGCATCGTGTTACGGAAAAACACGAAAGGAAGTAATCATGAAGATTGCAGTCATAGCGGCAAATGGCAAAGCTGGACAGCTCATCGTCAAGGAAGCCTTGGATCGCGGGCATGACGTGACAGCGATCGTGCGCGGTGAGAACAAAAGCGCGGCATCGAACGTCATTATCAAAGATGCATTTGATTTGACTGCGGAAGACCTTGCCGGATTCGAAGTGGTCATTGATGCTGTTGGTGTTTGGACGCCGGATACGCTGCCGCAGATTGCCAAGGCCGCCGGTCATCTCGCTGGCCTGCTTTCCGGTACTGATATCCGTCTGCTGGTCGTTGGAGGTGCGGGAAGCCTGTACATGGATGAGACGCACACTGTCGCGCTTGAAGACACTCCCGCTTTCCTGGATGAGTACAAGCCGGTTTCCGCCGCTCATGGTGATGCTCTTAATCTGCTGCGTGAGCGTTCCGACGTGAAGTGGACCTACATCAGCCCGGCGGCGGATTTCCAAGCCGAAGGCGATCGTACTGGTTCATATGAGCTGGCTGGGGAGGAATTCACCACCAACAGTGAAGGTCAGAGCTTCATTAGTTATGCGGATTACGCCATTGCGATGGTGGATGAGGCTGAATCCGGCACACATGCTGGTCAGCGCATCTCCGTTTACACCAAGTAGGCGAGGCTTTGCGTTGGTATGGGGATACTGTGGGTTGCCGAGTATGCTCATACCGACGTAAGCGGTGCGGTTTGCGTCGGTATAGGGATAGTGTCGGGCTGTGGGTAT
>CAVBVU010000010.1:0-29233 GCA_963598975.1 Anaerovoracaceae bacterium | reverse complement strand
CCAAGCTCAGACTTTAATCATGGAGTACTGGGACTCGTACAGGCGGTAATACGCGCCCTTCTTGGCCAGCAGCTCAGCATGATTACCATGTTCGACGATCTGACCATGGTCGATGTAGCAGATCTCATCCGCATTCTCGATGGTGGACAGACGGTGCGCGATGATGAAGCTCGTACGCCCCTTGAGCAGATGGTTGAGACCGGCCTGCAACGCCTCCTCGGTACGAGTATCGATATTCGAAGTGGCCTCGTCGAGAATCAGGATTCGCGGATCTGCAAGCAGCACACGCGCGAACGCGATCAACTGGCGCTGGCCCGCGGAAAGCGTGGACCCTCGCTCCTCCACCACGGTGTCGTAGCCGTCGGGCAGATTCATGATGAACTCATGCGCATGCACCGCACGCGCCGCCGCCTCGACCTCTTCATCCGTCGCGTCAAGCTTGCCGTAACGGATATTCTCCCGTACATTGCCGGAGAAGATGAACGTATCCTGCAGCATCACGCCCATCTGACGACGCAGCGACTCCAACGTCACGGAGCGCACATCGTAGCCGTCGATCGTCACCGAGCCTTCGGCGACATCGTAGAAACGCGACAGAAGGTTGATGATCGTCGTTTTGCCGGCACCGGTCGGACCGACCAGCGCGACGGTACGCCCAGGTTCGACATGCAAATCGACGAGATTGAGGATATTGCGGCCATCCGGCTCGTAATGGAACACGACGTCATTGAAATCGACGCGACCTTCGATTTGCGGCAGCGCGACGGCATCGTCCGCATCACGAATCTCCGGACGAACGTCCAACGTCTCGAAAATACGTTCAAGATACGCGGAACAGGTGATCAACTGATTGTAGAAATTACTGACGCTGATCACCGGATTCCAGAAATTGTTCGCATAACCGACGAACGCGATCAGCACGCCCGTGGTGACGTGCACCCCCGCGAAACCGGCGACGCCCACATAGTAGACGAGAGCGATCGTTATGGCGGAAATCGTCTGAATGCCGGGCCACATAAGGAACTGAATATGCACGGCCCTCATCCACGAGGAACGCACTTCGCCCTGCTGCTCCTGGAAAGTACGGAACTGCGAATCCTCCTGCGCGAACGTCTGCGTGGTCTTGATACCGGCGATCGATTCATGAATGAACGCGTTCAGATTGCTCTGCTTGTTCGACAACACCTGATAGGCATGACGCTGAATGTGGTGCAGGCCCAGCACCCACGCAATCAGGAGCGGGAACAGCACGAGGCTGAACAATGCGAGCCGCCAATCGACCACGAACATGACCACCAGAGTGATCAGGAACGTGAACACGTCGGAGATCACAGTAATCAGCCCGGAACTCAATGTATCCGACAGCGTATTCACATAATTGACCACACGAACCAGGATCTTGCCGTGGGGACGCGAATCGAAATAGCTGAACGGCAGGGTCTGGATGTGCATGAAAACATCACGACGCATATCCTTGAGCACCAGCTGTCCGACACGTGTGATTTCCACCGTACGGTAGTACAGGCCCAATTCATACACGACAATCAACACCGCCAGCAAGCCGGTCAGCTCACCGAGCAGCGCAAGATTCTTGGACGGAATCGCATCGTCGATCATGATCTTCGTCAGGTACGGCACGACCACCGCGATGCAACTCATCGTCACGACCACCGCAAGGATGCAGAACACGCGACCCGCATACGGTTTCAGATACACGCCAATGCGGAGGATATCGCGCAGATTGACCTGCTCCTCCAGCTCTTCGTCCTCGCGGAACGTATTACGTTTAGCCATGATCCCTCCTCCTTACTCTTCGAAACCATGAGAACGGCCAGCCTGCACACCAAGCTGTTTATGGTAGATGCCCCAATACCGACCATGCATGGCGACCAACTCGTCATGCGTGCCACGTTCCACGACACGACCATGTTCAAGCACCAGAATCAGATCCGAATCCTTGACCGATGAGATGCGGTGCGCGATGGTGACGATCGTCTTGTGCTCATCCATCTCGCGCAGACGCTGCTGGATGCCGGCTTCCGTCTCCATATCGACAGCACTGGTGGTGTCATCCATGATCAGGATCGACGGATTATCGGCCAATGCACGGGCAAGGCTCAAACGTTGCTTCTGACCGCCCGATAGGCCAACGCCACGTTCACCCACAATGGTGTCGTAACCTTCCGGCATGCTGCGGATGAAGTCGTCGGCACCTGCGATCTCTGCCATTTGACGAATGTAATGTTTGTTGTATTCGCTTTGGTCGCCAGTACCGAAACCAATGTTGCTGCCGATGGTGTCGGAGAACAGGAACGTATCCTGCGCGACGATGCATACCTGCGAACGCAGCGTGGTCAAAGGCCAGTCGCGCGCATCGATACCGTCGATGAGCACACGTCCCGCGGTCGGATCATAGAAGCGCGATATGAGGCTGACGAGCGTGGATTTTCCGGAACCGGTCTCACCGAGAATGCCAAGCTTCGCGCCGGCAGGAAGATGAAAGTCGATGTCTCTGAGAATTGGCGTGGCCGGGTCGTCGGGGAAGGCGAAACTGACATGTTGGAAGTCGATGTCGCCTGCGATTTTCGTCGAATCCGTTTTGGCCGCAACTTGCCGATCGACTGGATCGTTCGGAATTATTCCGTCGAATCGTGTTGACTGCAGTGCGACCTGCGTCGTGATCGTGACGGCCTGCTTGACGGTCTCATAAGCATCCGGCTTTTCCTGAATACGCGATTGCTCAGTGAGCAGTTTGCGGATTTTGATGCAGGACGCGTTGAAACGCTGCCAATCGTTAATCAGCCAGCCGGATTGGCGCACTGGACCGTCGACCATCCACAGATACGAATTGAACGCCACCAGATCACCGAGGGTCATATATCCCTTGATTACAAGGAAACCACCCAGTCCGAGCGTGATGAGCTGCAAGGAGAAGCCAAGTCCGTCAAGCCACGGCATGTACTTGCGGCTGTTGTACGCGAGCGCCATATTGCGTCGCATATAGTCGTCGTTGTGTTCGTCGAATTTCTCGGTTTCGAACGGCTCGCGCACGAACGCTTTGACCACGCGGTTGCCTTCGATGTTCTCTTCGACCATCGAGTTCATTCCCGCCAAAGAGTTTCGAATGGCGAAGAACAACGGACGCGCGCGCTTCGACAGCTTGTTCGTGAGGATGAAGATGAATGGCGTGACGCAGGCAAGCGCCAGAGCCAGCCGCCAGTCGATGGTGAACATCATGACGAGTGCACCGACGAACATGACCACGGCACCGAGCACCTGATAGCTCAGCCAGCTCAATGCGTGGCGGATGGCATCGGTGTCGGATGTCAACCGGCTCATGATGTCTCCGGTACGCGTGTGGTTGAAGTAGGTGAAGTCAAGATCGTGCAGCTTCTCGTATTCGTCGCTCACCAGACGGAATACCGTATTCTGTCCGAAACGCTCCATCCACATCTGGTAGCCGTAGCACGTGGCCATACGCACGACGGTGAAGACCACCATCATCACGCAGAGTCGCACCAGCTCGTTTGCTCGACCCTGGATGATCACATGATCGACGATGAGTCCGGACAGCAGCGGAATGATCAGCGCCATGGCGCTGCTTATGATGAACATCACCACGGCGCCGGCGACGCGTAGCAGGTCAGGTTTGCAGTATGGCAGGATCCACGTGAGATTGCCTGCGTTGCGATTACGTTTTGGATTGACGTACATGATGTAACGTTCCCTTGAGATTTGACTTACTTGTCTATTGGCCTTGAACGTGTGGAGCCGCACGGCCTCGTAAAATTTTCTTACACTGTAATTCTATTCCACAGCAAAACGCAAGCCAAATTTGGGACTGACATGTTCTTCGCGTCTTCGTTTTCCTAAGCACGGCCCATAATGGTTGTCGAACCGGTACGACATCGCGGGCTGAATCAACGACGATGCCCACAGCCAGTCTCTCAACGAAAGGACAACGGCTATGACAAGCCCTTACACCCCTTATATGCAGTACGCGCAGCCTTACGGTTTGAGCGAGGATATGATTCGCGCCGCGGAGTCCTGGACGGAAACCGTCGGCGATCTCGAGGGACTTTCCGAGGAACGCGTCAAGGGAATTCTGGACATGCGTTTCAGCGCGATCGCCGTGGATACGCCGCGTTCCGAATTCTGGCATACGCCGGAAAGCATCGATGTGATCACCGATATCCCCTACCTGCCTGACGGCGGATACAACAAGGAGGACGGCGAATGCCGCGGCCATCTGCTTGATCTGTATCTGCCGCATGAGGCCGTGGTGCGTGGCGGCAAGACCCTGCCCGTGTACATTGACATTCACGGCGGCGGCTTCACGTACGGATACAAGGAATTGAACCGTAATTTCAACGTGCATCTGGCCGAAACCGGATTCGCCGTGTTCTCATTGAACTACCGCCCCGCTCCTCAGACCGATCTGAAGGGTCAGCTGGCCGACATCGAAGCCGGCTTGCGTTGGATCAAGGAGCATCTCGGCGATTACCCGGTCAATCCGAACGGCGTGTTCCTGACCGGCGATTCCGCGGGCGGCGCATTGACGCTGCTTACGCTGGCGATCGAGAACAACGCCGAGGCCGCCGCCGCATTCGGCATCGACGAACCGTCCGGAATCGGATTCGCAGGTGCGGCTCCGGTATGTGGCGCCTACAGTTCCGCCTCTTTGAAGACGATGGGATCCGAACTTACAGTGGGTTACGACCCCAACCGTCGCATCGGCCTGGAAAACATGCTGGGTGTGGAGTTCTTCAACGGACTTGAGGCCGCCGACCCGAAGTTCCTTACCGCGGAAGGTCTGGCGTTCAACGTGGATCTGCCCCCACTGTTCATCGTGACCTGCGGAGACGACTTCCTGGAGGCCGACAATCTGGCATTCGCCGCAGCGCTCGCCCGCAAGGGAGCCGATTTCGAATTGTTCGACCCGAAACCGCGCCGCCATGAGACTTTGGGACATGTGTTCGTGATCGGCATGCCGTGGCTTGAGGAAAGCGCGGAATGCTTCAACCGTCTGCGACGTTTCTCTTACGATCGCTGCTGAGCACAACGGCCGGGTTTGCCGTCAAAGATGCCGTCGAGATTGCCATCAACGCAACTGACGCACCCGGCCATCACAACCGGTCCACAACCGGTCCACAACCGACTAACGTAACCGGCTGAAAAAGAAGAAAGCCGGCGGAGAGAAGGCCGCCGGCTGAGAGAGAAGAGAGAAGAAGGGTTCAGTTATGGGGCCCACCGTTAATGGAACCTCGCCAGCAGCCGTAACCGCTGACATGTTCTATATAACCGCGTGAGTCTTGGAAGAACGATGTTCCTACCTGCCAATTTCCTGAGAATCGCGTGACGGAAATGTCAGAAAAGCGTTGCCTCCACTCGATTTTCACCCCGAGCTGAACCCTCTCGAACGCGCACGCGTGACTTTCGGGCTACAGACGCTCCTTCAACCAGTCAAGCACCAGACCGATGGCCTGGTCGCCGCGGAATCCGTAAGCGGCATGGCTGGCGTTGTCGAGCTTGTAGAAGGTCACATCCTTGCCGAGGGCCCGCATGGTGGTATACAGACGACAGCTCTGGTTGAACGGCACCAGAAGATCTCGGCCGCCATGCATGATCAACGTCGACGGAGTCGGACGCTCTTCGGAAAGATACGTCATCGGCGAGGCCTCGCGGCTCTTATCGGGATTCTCCAGCACGCTCACGCCGCCGATCTCCATGCCTTCCGGGCATTCGGCTGGATTGTGATCCTGTGAGCTCGGGTAATAGTTCATTTTCACGAAGTCGGTCGGACCATACCAATCGACGATGCAGGAAACTTCGGCGCTGGTTTCGGCGTATTCCGGCGTATCCGGCGCGGTATCGCCCGTGAAACCGGCCATCAGCACCGTATGGCCGCCTGCGGAATCTCCGAACAGAGCAATGCGATCGGGGTCGAAACCGAGACGTTCCGCATTGCGGCGCACGTAGCGGACGGCGGTCTTGCAATCCTGCATCTGCGCGGGGAACGGTGCCACCGTGCTCGGCCTGTATTCAGGCACGACCACCGCATAGCCCTTTTCCGACAATCGCGTGTACAAACTGTTGAAGCTAGCCAGATTCGGCTTGAAGAAGGCGGCTCCGCGCATGAACACAACCACCGGCCATCCGTTTTCATGATTGGCGTCCGGCATGTTCACATCGTCATGGAACGGCGTGTAGATGGTCATCTTCAGCTCAAGATCGCCATCTTCGGTTTCGCGGGTCACATACATTTCCTCGCTGATGTAGGTCGAGAAGAAGAACGTGTCGGCGAAGTCCTCCTTAATGACCACGCAGCCTTCCGGCGCCTCATCGGAATGCGGGAAATTTGCGACCTGATCCACCGGAGTCGGAATCGGTTTGAGCGGGTCCGCTGCCGCCGGGGCGACCATGTGTTCAATATCGATGTATGTCATGAGATTTCCTTTCGCAAACGATTCAACGAATCAGGCCGCAACCGTCTTGGCGGACTTCTTCTTGTTGTTGAGCATGAAGATAACGATCAGCACGATGACCACGCCCATGAAGCAGGCGCCCATGTTCAGCGACTTCCATGGGCTGGTGATGCCGGTCACGGCACCCAGCAACGCGAAGGCGTAGGGCGGGATGAACGAGCCGATGGAGTTGCCGAAGAAGGCGTACGACGTGGCCTGAGCGGAGATCGACGGATCGGTCTGCTCATTGACGAGGATGTTGATGTACGGCATGAACCAGCAGAAGCCGACGCCGAGCAGCACACCGGCCGCGTACCATGCGCCCAGCGAAGTGGTGTTGCCCCAGATCAGCAGTGCCGCGCCTTGCATGGCGATGGCGATCACGCCGATCCACATGCCCGTGAAGCTCTTGACCAGGCCGAAGAACAGGCCGCCGATCAGCGAGGAGACGGAGATGATGGTGATGACGGTCGCGGCCTGCACCGCGGTGATGGTTCCGGTCTCCTCGGCCGCGAGCGACAGGTTGATGGTGTAGAAACCGTAGCCGGTGGCGAAGAGGATCTGCAGCAGCATGCCGAAGTACGCGGACAACGGCATCTTCTTGCGCTTCGGCTTGTCTCCGGCGGTTTCGGCGGTTTCTCGACCAAGATCGTTCACGGCGTTCGGAATGAACAGCAGCACGATCACGGTGACGACCAGCGCAAAGAAATACACATAGTAGAAGTAGTGCCAATCAAACGACATGATGCCGGCGATCGTGGAAGAGATAATCGTTGCACCCAGGCCGACTGCGGACGACTGGAAGCCCATGAGGGTATCGGCTTCCTTGCCCTTGAAGCAGTCGACGATCAGCGACGCGGACAGCGGCTGAATCAGACCGAGACCGAAGCCTGCGAGCACGCGAAGCGCGGTCTGACCGTCGAGAATCGGAATGAACATCGGGAAGAAACCGCCGACGAAGCACAGCAGCGTGCCGATGATGCACAGATTCTTCTTGCCGATCTTGGTGGCGAAGCGGCCACCGATCAATGTGGCGATGATATTGCCCAGAACCGGAACCGTCACGAAGCACTGCAATTCCATGGCGGAAGCATTCGGGAAGTCCTGCTTCAGGCTCGACACCACGGCGGCCGTCACGGAAATGCTCTGCAGCAGCAGCGCCAGTGAGAGAATCGCTCCCTTCAACATCACTTTCTTCGGACCGGATTGCGGCAGCTGCGCATATGGATCAGGTTTGCCGACCTGCGTCGCGGCAGTGGTTACGTCACTCATTTCTTGCTCCTTCGCTGTTCTCTCCACCGATCGCACTGTTGCGATCGCCGTCGCTTTTGACGGTGTCTCGGCGGAAGTGGTTCAAGCATATGGATGCACAGAATGACCTATTACGTCATTTTTTGACGTTGCAGCGTCGTTTTGTGATGTGTTTCGCGTCGGAAGGATGCGGGGGTTTCGGAGAAACGTTCCTTGAACGCCTTGGAGAAGGACTTCACGTTCGCAAATCCGTTACGTTCCGACATAAGACAGCAAATACACTACAATATACATACAATGATTACTAATGTACATACAAAATAAGTGAGGTTGATGATGAGTGCATCGACGTTGACCATACGAATGGATGACGAGCTCAAACGTTCCGCCGCCGACGTGGCGGAATATTACGGCCTGGATCTCTCGTCAGTGGTGCGCGCCATGCTCAAGCAAATGGTGAATACCGGGCGTATTCCGCTGACCTTCGCCCCTGAAGAGCCCAATGCGGAAAGCCGCATCGCCATTGCCGAGGCAGACGAGTTCATGGCATCCAACAAAGATGGACGCTTCTCCAGCGGACATGACCTTCTTGAGGCGGCAATGGCCTGATGGGACGATTGACCGCTGACTTCGCCAAGGCCTTCAGCCGAGATCTGAAAAAGAACGCCAAGCGACGTAACTGGAATCTTTCCGAGCTTGAGAAAGTCATCGATCTGATTTTGGAGAACACTCCAGAGACACTGGAGGAACTGCGGCGCCGCCACAACATGCATATGTTGTCCGGAGCGTGGAAAGGACGACATGAGTGCCACGTCGCAAATGCCGGAGATTGGCTGGTGATCTGGTCGTCGAACGGCAAGGTCGCATTCTTCGAACGTACCGGCAGCCACGACGAGCTCTTCCGCTGAGTGGCACACACCTTCGCGCTCTTCTGCTATTCCTTACGATTCACGCGCAAACGCCCACGTCGGAAAGATGCGGGGGTTTCGGAGAAACGTTCCTTGAACGCCTTGGAGAAGGACTTCACGTTCGCGAATCCGTTGCGTTCCGACACCTGTGCGACGGTATCCGCGCCGTTCAGCAGATCGTCAAGCGCCGACTGCAGCCGGATTTCCGTAAGATACTGGTCGGGAGTGACGCCGGTGCCGCGTTTGAACAGCCGGGAGAAATACTCACGTGAGTATCCGAAATGTTCGGCGATTTGGCCGATCGTGATTTTCTCCGCATAATGACGTTCCATATATTCGGTGAATTCCTGCGGTTCGCCTGTTTTCTGCAATGTCGAGGACGCAGACGATTCCAAGGAACGCGCGTCCTCTGCGCATCGCTTGCAGATATGCAGCAGCAGTTGATACAGCAGGGAGTTGAGCTCGATCATACGCAACTGCGATTCCTCACCGTCCACACACAACGTGATTCGCTCGCATAATCCCAGCAGTTCCCCATCGGCAATGCCGCCGAAACCGTAGACGACTCCCTGATTGATCCGCCATCCGGCCAGATCCGGACACATGCGGGACAGATATTCGCCATCGAAGGAGATCGACAGCACGTTCTGCTCATTGCCGTGAGGCTGCGGATGAATCGAGTGCAACGCTTTCGGACCGACCAGGCACAGCTGTCCTTCGTGGATCGTTATCTCGCTTCCATCGACGAACATCATCACGCTTCCGCGGCGGACGTAGACCAATTCCATACCCAGATGCCAGTGAAGCGGCACGTCCTGCGGCGGCATCTCCGTATGTACGCGCACGATCGCCGGGTAGAGCTGGCTGCTGCCCCACGATTCGCGATGATCGGAATCGATTACCGCGTTGTAATCGAGTTCTCTGTCGATGTGGAACATGCGCGACGATGCTGCAGAAGTGAACATGCGGCAATCATACGGCGTTTTCGGCCATCTCGACTAACGGCAATCGTCCCGACTAACGGCAATCGTCCCGACTAACGGCAATCGTCCCACATGGGCGACGGGAAGCAACGTGCTTTCCAAGATCGATAAAACGCGCTTCTGCATCGTGTTCTTCATCTTCTCGTTCGCTTGGATGCTGGCACTGCAGATCATTGCCGCAATGTTGCTGCCACAGCGTCTGGCCGAAGGAGCGTTCCAGCAAGGATATGCCCAAGCAGAAGGCTGATTTCAAGGGCATCATCATGAGCTTCCGCCCGCCGACCAAGGGCGCCCGCGACTTCTGGCTGGCCTTCGCCGGACGCTCCCTGCTGCTGTTCAGCTACTACATGATCCTCAACTACCAGCTGCACATCCTCCAAGACTACATCGGCGAATCGGTTGAGGAGTCCGCGGCGACCATCTCCACCATGAGCCTGGTCCTGATGGTCGTCTCGCTGGTTTCGGCACTGACCGCCGGTCCGATCGTCATCTCCGCCATCGTGGTGGCCACTGGCCCCTATGGCATGGTGTTCCCGACCGTCATCGTCATGGTTCTTCTTGCCTGCGTGTTCATCATGATGATCAAGAAGGTGAAGTAACCAACAATCAAGACCAGGCCGGGAAGCCTAATTCTCTCCTTCGTATGGCTTCCCGGCCCTTACGCTTATTCTGTAGGGAACACCCCAACGTTTCACAGGCGAAAGCAATGTTTCACGTGAAACAATGTTCCACGTGAGGAAACACCCGCACGTTTCACAGACGAAAGGAAGCAAAGTGGCTGTATACATCGATCCGAACAAGACAATAGGCCGAATCGACCCGAAGCTGCACGGGCAGTTCATCGAGTTCCTTGGGGAATGCATCGATGAAGGCCTTTGGGTGGGGGAAGATTCACCCATCGAAAACGAGAACGGCTATCGCAAGGCCACGATGGATGCGCTACGTGCGCTTGAGCCTCCGGTCCTCCGCTGGCCGGGCGGATGCTATGCCGACACCTACCATTGGCGCGACGGCATCGGTCCGCAGGAACAGCGCACGACCACATTCAACGAGAACTTCGCCACCTATGAGCTGGACGACCATCATTTCGGCACCGACGAATTCCTCCGTCTGTGCGAGACGCTCGGAGCCGAGCCATGGATCAACATCAACATGCTGTCCGGCACCGTGGCCGAAATGAAGGATTGGATGGAGTACTGCAATCGCGAGCAGCCCACCGACCTTGCCAAGGAACGCGCCGAAAACGGCCATCCGCAGCCGTACAACGTGAAGTACTGGGGCATCGGCAACGAAGTGTGGGCCGGCGGCGGCACCATGACTCCGAAAACCTATCTGGATGAGTACCGCCGTTTCACGTCGGCCATGCCGTCCTTCACCACCGACATCTTCTCCCCCTCCCCGATGTACGCCATCGCCTGCGGCCCGGACGGCAACAAGCCCCGCGAACGCGTGAAGTGGACCCAGGACTTCTTCCGCACCTTGGCGGAATACCGCCAGCCCCGCATCAACGGCTACGATCTGCACTTCTACAATTGGAACGTCGACAACGATGCCGACACCCCGACGCAGTTCGACGAGGACGGCTGGAACACCGTCATCAACGGATGCCTGGAACTGGAAGACATTCTTCGCGACCAGTGGCAGCTGATCAACGACGGCCTCGCGCTCATCCAGGAACCGGAAGTCGCGATGGACTCCAAGCTCGACCATGTCGATCTCATCATCGGCGAATGGGGCAACTGGCATAAGACCGCGTTCTTCGCCCGTCCGGCACTTAAGCAGCAGGTGACCATGCGTGACGCCATCACCACGGCGTTGACCCTGGATCTTCTGCAGCGCAACTGCGACAAGGTGACCATGGCATGCAACGCCCAGACCATCAACGTGCTCAACTCTCTGGTGCTCACCGAAGGCGAAACGACCATCCTGACGCCGAACTACGACGTGTTCATGATGTACAAGGCGCATCGCAACGCGACCGCGCTCGACGTGCCGCGCTGCGACCCGGCCGACGATGCGGTCTACACCTTCGCATCGCTTAGCGAGGATGGCAAGGAACTGCTCGTCAACCTGACGAACGCGCATATGCACGACTCCGCGGAAACGCTCGTGCAGCTTCCGTGCGGAGCCCAGGTCGAGTCGATGCAGACCCTGTGCGCGCAAGATCCGCACGACTGCAACACCGCCGAGAATCCCGAGCTGATCCGCACCCAGGAAATCGACGTGGCCAACGCGGTGAAGGTTTCCGGCAATACGTTTACGGTATCGCTTCCGGCGGCTTCCGTAAGCACTCTGAAGCTGAAGTTGGCCTGAGCGATGCCAAGCTGATACGTACGGCCTGATCCGTACGGCCCGATACGTACGACGGCAAAACATAATCCCTCGTAAGCAACATAACCCGTTGCCTGCGAGGGATTTTTCATCTTGGAATCGCCGTGATTATCGCGCGAATTTATTGACGCGTCGATCGTAGGTCAACAGGCCGTTGACCTCCTCCTCCACGTCGGAAACCTGCGTATACACGTATCCGACAAGCCCGCGCGATTCCAGCGCGGCGGCGGAAGCCAATACGGAACGTACCGCGGCACGCCAATCGTCGATCGAATCATATTCGCCGTAACCGTACGCCTTGCTGAACGAGGAATGGTCGGGAACGAGCTGCGCCAATCCGCCGAATTCCGAAAGCACGAACGCGCGCACGCCATGCTGCGCGACCGGCAGCACCGCATAATGGGCGGCCCTGCGTCTCCTCTTATGGCGCTTCTCGAACTCGGCCGCATATCCACGCAACGGCCCCTTGTCCGGATATACCTCCAACGGGCGGAAATAGTTGTGCACGCTGTGGAAATCGCCGCAATGCTGGTCGTACCATCCACTCGTCGCGTCGATCGGACGGGTCGGATCGAGCGCGTGGATGCGTTCCGCGGCATCGCATGCGTTGAACTGGCCCCAACCTTCGTTGAACAGGGTCCAGGACACAATCGAAGGATGCCCGGCAAGCATGTGCACCATGTCGTCGCAGGTGCGTGACCAATCACGGCGGTAATCGGAATCGTCGGCACCGAGTTGGGTGAAATGCTGGGCCGTGTCGTCACGGAACTTATTCCACGAAGCACGTATCAAAGTCGGTATGCGGCTGGTGATCCACACGTTGTATTCGCCATCGGAGCCGCCGCCCGACACCGCATCCTGCCACACCAGCATGCCGAGCCGGTCACAATGGTAGTACCAGCGGGCCGATTCGATTTTGATATGCTTGCGCAGCATGTTGAAACCGGCCGATTTCATGGCGTTGATGTCGTATATGAGCGCGTCGTCGCATGGGGCGGTCATCAGCCCGTCCGGCCAGTATCCCTGATCGAGCACGCCTTTGATGAAAATCGGACGCCCGTTGAGATGGAATCGCGCCACACCCTTCATATCGGGTTTGACTTCCACGGAACGGAACGCGCAATACGATTTCACGACGTCCGACGATTGCGATGCTGCGCCCGCCAGCAGCGTCGCCGTCACGTTGTACAGATACGGATCGTCCGGTGACCATACGTGCTCGGCTTTTGTTGTGATTTCCGTACGAATCTTGCGTATGCCCGCGGGCAACGTCTCGTCCGCGATCACCGAACCGTCCTCCGGATCGGTCACGACGATCCGCAATTTCGCGTTCGGCTTGTCGCCACCGATTTCCGCACGGAGGAACAGCTTTCCGTCGGCCGCGCCCTTCAACGTTAGCGTACGCAGGTATGCCTCCGGCACGATTTCCAGCCAAACACTCTGCCAAATGCCGCTTTGCGCGGTATACCAGATGCCTTCCCGCTCGATGCGCTGTTTGCCGCGCAGCTGCGTGCCGGAATCGTTCGGATCGTATACGCACAACGCGATTTCGAAATCGTCATCCGGATCGACGAACGCCGAAATATCGACGTCGAACGGCAGGTAGCCGCCGACGTGCGCACCGGCAAGCTGGCCGTTGATGAAGCATGCGCAGATGTAGTCGACGGCTTCGAAATGCAGGATCAGCCTGTTCGCGTCGCCGATCTGCCGTACGTTTTCCTCATCCGCAAGCGTGACGGGATGCACCACGGTCCGATACCAGATGAAATTATCCGGATAGATGGTTTGGTGCACGCCCGAAAGCGCGGATTCGGGAGAGAACGGCACGAGGATCTTGCCGTCGAACGTCTGCGGAATGGCGGCTTCCTTCACCGACTGCACGGCTTCGTCCCGAGTGAGCACGGTGGTAGATTTGCGCCACTTCGAGGCATTCTCGCTTTCCGGAATCGACACGATGGCGTAATCCCACAATCCGTTGAGCATGGTGTGGTTGCTCCGTACCATGGTGGGGCGCGGGTGCTCGTCGAGGATCGGAACGCGGTTTTTGCGCAGTTCACGTTCTCCGACTTCAGCCGGATTGAACGCCTTGTTCCCGGCGTTGTCGGACAGCCACTCGCCTGCGATGCGCTCACCCCACGCGGTCCATAGCTGCTTCATGGGCTCCTGCGAGCGCTTTTTCGTCGGAGCGGCTTTCAGTACTCGTTTGATATCCAGCATGGAGCACCCCTTTTCTGCAGCTTTGCACGTGTCTTCGCTCTCATTGTAGTGAAAACGGACACGACCGAACCAGCCACACGCGGGAAATCTCACTCGTATGCCGTGAATGGCTGCGGCACAAGCCTCCCTTCAACATACCGTTCTTCAATGTCACGGTCGTCGCCCGTATAGATGAATCGTTCGAGCCGCTCCTCTACGGATAGGTCGAGCAGGCTTTCGTCCTCGCGAATCACCAGGGCGTCGAATGCATATCCGGGTTCGAACGAGCCGACTTTGCCGAATAACGCGCCGCCCACCTTGGTGGCCATGTGGAATGCCTCAGGCAACCGCAGCGGGCGGTCGTCGGCATGGCCCGTCTCGAAGGTCTTGGCTTTCGATGTCTCGATCGCCATGACGATCTGCCGGTTCATGGCCGAATCGTTGCCGCCAGCCACATCGCTGGCGATTGCGATCTTCAGTCCGCAATCAAGATTGCGGCGTACCGGCATGATGCCGCTGGTCAGATTGAGATTGGACTGCGGGCAGTGCGCGAGCCACACATCATGGTTTTTGAGCACCTCGCGTTCCCGGTCGGTCAGCCACACGCAGTGGGCCATGATGGTACGGCCGTCCGGCATAAGGCCGTAACGCTCGTAGACCTCGGCGTAGGTCGGAATGTCGGGATGCAGCTCATGGACCCATTGAATCTCGCCACGGTTCTCGTCAAGATGGGATTGGACCGGGAGATGATGGCGTTCGGCGATCTGCCCCAGGCCGGCCATAAGTTCCGGCGTGGTGGACGGTACGAATCTGGGCGTGATGATGAATCCGATATCGGGTGCACGCCGTGCCGCCTGTTCGATCAGTTCTTCGGTGCCGGACAGACTTTCGTCCGTATCTTCCACCAGATAGTCCGGGGAATTGCGATCCATATTGACCTTGCCGACGACCGGCCGCAGACCCGAATCCTGGCACAGTTCCATCAGACGGAGCGTCGACTCGTTGTGCAATGTCGCGAACGCGCTGAAACGGAGCGTGCCGTTGCTCCACAATCTGGTGAGGAACCGTCGGTACCAATGATCGGCCACATCAATGTCGGCGTACGCGGATTCGGCTTTGAACGTATAGCGTTCCAACCATGGCAGCAGCTCATGGTCGAAACCAAGTCCGGCAAACGGATATTGCGGCGCATGCACATGCAAATCGTTGAATGCGGGAATGATCAGATGTCCGGAACGGTCCACGACGGTCATGCCGTCCGAAGCCATGTCGTCCGGCAGGCTTGCGCATACCTGCCGGACCGTTCCGCCGTCGACGATCACATATCCGTCTTCGACCACTTCGAAATGGTCGGGCGTCGGCGCGAATACGATATCCCCCTTATAAGCAATCATCAGGAGCCTCCTTTATTTCGATAATAAAGAGGCGCCCAGCGCAACACCCGACGTACGTACCACTTTCGCGGCCCGCGATAATCGTACGATTCCGATTTTCGGAATTTTTCGAATCGTACGGCGACCGCGCTTACACAAATGCCCCCTGATTGTCGATTTCCGATCGGAAAATACGGAAACCGATAACCAAGGGACATCTATTACGTTGCCGACATCGCGCGATCTGAATTTCCATTCCGGAAATCAACATCGTGCGATGCTCGCGGATATGTACACGGCGAAATCGTTCAGCCTTCGAGCTTCGCCTTCTCCGCGGCGAGACGGGCGGCTTCGGCGTCCTTGCGGGCCTTCAGCTCGGCATCGAAGCGGGCAAGCTCCTCTTCGACGGCCTCCGGCGGAATCTTCGCGAAGATTGGATGCGGCTTCGGCACCGGAGTTCCGGCCACGATCGGCTCGGAAGCCCACGGATGCACGGTCTCACCCAGCTTGTAGTCGCCGGTGATGATCGGGTACGTGAAGCCCGGCTTGTCGAGGTCCTCCACCTCTTCGATGCGAGGCAGCGGCGAGAACGTGCCGGTTCCGCCCAGCGCCTCCCACACCTTCTGCGCGGAGTGGGGCAGGAACGGAGCCAGCAGATGGTTGGCGTCGGCCACGGCCTGGGCGGCCACGTGCAGCACGGTTCCGAGGCGGGCCGGATTGTCCTTGATCTTCCACGGTTCGGTGGCGGAAATGTACTTGTTGATGTCTCCGACCACGCGCATGGCTTCGGAAAGCGCGTTCTTCTGACGATGGTTCTCGATCAGGGAGCCGACGGTTTCGAACGCCCCGGCGCTCTCAGCCAGCAGGGCACGGTCCTCATCGGTCATGGAGGCCTCGTCGATGGCCGGAATCTCACCGAAGTTCTTGTTGATGAGATTGGCCACACGGTTCACCAGATTGCCCCAGGAAGCGGCAAGCTCCTCATTGTTGTGGCGCACGAATTCAGCCCAGGTGAAGTCGGAGTCGGAGCTTTCCGGTCCGGCCACGGAAATGTAGTAGCGCACCGCGTCGACCGGATAGCGGGACAGGATGTCCTTCACGTAGATGACGATGCCACGGGAGGACGAGAACTTCTTGCCTTCCATGGTCATGAACTCGGAAGACACCACCTGCTCGGGCATGTTCAGCGGACCGAACTTGCCGGTCTCGCCGCCCTTGGAGCCCTGGCCGTTGTATGCAAGCATTTCGGACGGCCAGATCTGGGAGTGGAACGTGATGTTGTCCTTGCCCATGAAGTAGTAGCCCGGGGTCTGCGGATCGTTCCACCATGCGCGCCACGCTTCCGGATCCCCCTTGCGGCGGGCCCATTCGATGGATGCGGACAGGTAGCCGATCACCGCGTCGAACCACACGTACAGCTTCTTGTTGGGGTTGTCGATCCAGCCGGCGACGGGCACCGGAATGCCCCAGTCGATGTCGCGGGTGATGGCACGCGGCTTGACTTCCTTGAACAGGCCAAGGGAGAAGTTGATGACGTTGGTGCGCCAGCCCTCACGGGTCTTCAGCCATGCGAGATTGGCCTCGGCCACGCCCGGTAGATCGAGGAAGTAATGCTCGGTTTCCTCAAAGCGCGGGGTTTCGCCGTTGATCTTGGACACCGGATTGATCAGCTCGTCCGGGTCGAGTTCGTTGCCGCAGGCGTCGCACTGGTCGCCACGGGCTCCGTCGGCGCCGCAGATCGGGCAGGTGCCTTCGATGTAACGGTCCGGCAGGGTGCGCCCGGTGGAGGGGGAAATCGCGACCTTCTGGGTGCCCTTGTAGATGTAGCCGTTGTCGAGGCACTGCTTGAACAGTTCCTGCACCACCTGCTCATGATTGCCCGTAGTGGTACGGGTGAACAGGTCGTAGCTCAGACCGAGATCGCACAGATCCTTGGCGATCACGCGGTTGTAGCGGTTCGCCAGCTCCTGAGCGCTCACGCCTTCCTTGTCGGCCTCGACCAGGATCGGGGTGCCGTGCTCGTCGGTACCGGACACCATCAGCACGTCATTGCCCTTCATACGCTCGTAGCGCGCGTACACGTCGGACGGCACGCCAAAGCCGGCGACATGGCCGATATGACGGGGGCCGTTAGCATACGGCCAAGCAACATTCACCAAAATATGACTCATGGTGCCCGATTATACAAAGCGGCGTATCCCGCATATCCGAAAGGACCAGCCATCAAAATCGTAGGCGGAATCGAATGAAATCCCCCGACTTATCCACATTGTTGCATACCGGAACAATCAGCGTCCACAAATCCACAGATTTTCCGAAGCGGGTGGCAAGGCCCTCCTCCGTTCCGATACGGTACCGTCATGAGCAACTCACCACCACTTTTCGGCAACGGCGATTTGCCCGGCCCCCTGTGTGTGAACATGTTGTCAGGACTTGGAACACTGTGCAAACTCGACAACGTGAACGCCTACTCACAGCAGGATTCCCACACCTTGTTCGGTCGGACCACCATCATCGCAAGCGTGCTTCCGTACCATACGGTGGCATGCGCAGGCACCGCAGCCTGGATCTGGCTCGGAGGAACGTTCCCCGAAACCATCGACATCATCGCCAATGCCCACTTTCGTGCACCACGGCACGGACGGAAAATACGCGTCTACAATCGCAGACTTCTCAGCAATCACGTCATACGGGTCGGCCCCATACAACTGACCACGCCGGTACGCACCGCATGCGATCTCGCCACGATCTACAGCGGCAGTAACGAAGGCGAACGGTTGGCCCAGGAAGTGATCAGCATGCTGATGCAGGAGTACCACTTCCGGCCCAGCGACTGCCAGCTGGTTTTGCAGGAGACACGGCATATCCGCAACGCACCATCCGCACGCAGACTGTTCCTCGCACTTGACGGAAAATCCTGAAAACGGCAATCGGCGGAATCATGAAACCTTTGAAATCACGCAAAAAGCGCCGCACTCCCCCAAAGTACGATCCCGCGCCGCGTCCACGCGTTTTGATGGAACCGCCTCCCCCACCAATCGAATTGACGCCTCTGCTGGCCTGCGACCCGCGAACCCCGCAAAAAGTGTTGTGGCACATAGCCGAACACGCTCCGCAACTCCGTCGATGGCTGGTCGCCAATCCTTCGGCAAGCCCGGCAATGATGGAATATCTTGCGCAGGTAGGCGGCCCTGGAGTCGGCGAAGCGCTGCAGATTCTGCTGGAATCGTTGGAAACACAGGAAACGCAGGAAACCTAGGAAACCCGGAAAATGAGGGAAACGATGTAGAGTCCCGCGCCCATCAATCCTTCATGGCAAGTACAGCGTTGTATACCTGCTTGCGATTGGCAAGCGAGCCATCGGCGAGCGGATGCTCCGCTACAACCTGCGAAATGGCGTCCTTGATGCGCAACTCGCTCTCTTTCGCGCGTTCGATCGACAGCACCGCCAAATCCTCGATGGACAACGTCGCCGGAGCAGCCGCGTCGGCCTCCTCCTCGGAAGCGCCGGCGATGACCAACACCATTTCACCGCGGGGCGGATCATCGGTGACGCTTTGACGAATCTGCGCGATGGTTCCACGACGAATCTGCTCGTAATCCTTGGTCAGTTCGCGGCAGAGCGCCATGCGACGGTTCGGGCCGAGCACCTCCAGCAAATCGGCCATGGAATCGTCGATGCGGTGCAGGGTCTCGTAGAACACGATCGTACGGCGTTCCGACTGCAATGCGCGCAAATGCTGCACGCGTTCGGAATGCTTGCGAGGCAGGAATCCCTCGTAACAGAAACGGTCGGTCGGCAGCCCGGACAATGCGAGCGCGTCCAGCACGGCTGAAGGTCCGGGCGCGCAGGTGACCGGCAGGCCGCGTTCGATGGTCCGGCGCACGATCGCCAATCCCGGATCGTTAATGGTCGGCATGCCCGCATCGGAAACCACAAGCACGGTGGATCCGGTCTCGACCTGGTCAAGCAGACCATCGGATTTGTCTCGCTCGTTATGGTCGTGGTAGGCCACCACACGTCCGTTCACATGCACGCCGAGACGATTGGCGAGCGCATACAGACGCCGGGTGTCTTCGGCGGCGACGATGTCGGCGTGTTCCATGAGCGCGATCAGGCGGGCGGAGGAATCGGCGGTGTTGCCGATCGGCGTTGCGGCGAGGATCACCGTGCCTCGCGGAATATCGACGCCATCCACCAGCGCGTCGAGTGCTCCTGCGGAAGCGTTTTGTACATTACCGGTCGTCTCGTCCTCGAATTCGGCCGTTTCCCGTGTTGATTGCGCGTTCATGATTTCCATGCCTCCAGTGCCTCAAGGCCGTGTCTTACGGAAGATTCTTCCGCTGTGTGTCAATCATGCCACACAGCGGAAGAATCCGTGGGCCGTTCCCGTATGGGATTACTCGTACAGCGCCGGCAGGGTGTCGGTGGGGCGTGCGGGAGAGCCGGTCACCGCATGCACGTCGGAGTCCGTGTTGTCGCCGATTACGTTGCTGGTTTCGTTCTGGTGGCCGAACATGGCGAATTCGCCCGTCGCGCGATGCAGCGCATCGAACGGCGTTGAGATCACCATCCACCGGTTGCGCTTTCGTTACGGCATATTCCACCGCCGCATCTTCCACCGACATCGTCGATTCGGATTTTCCCTCCTTACAAATTCGGATTTTCCTCTCCGCAGATTCGGATTTTCCTTGTGTAAAATTCGGATTATCCTTTCCATAAAATTCGGATTCTCTCGAAACATGTGAAACGGGGACGGAATGGCACAAGGTGAAACCAAACCAGATGGATACAAACCACGTATCGTAGACACCCAGATCGAACGGTACATGCGGATTTTCGGTGCCGTTGAAATCGCAGGAACCAAATGGTGCGGCAAAACATGGGCGGCACGCGCGCATGCGAACAGCATCACATATGTGGATCGGGACAATAATCTGTCCATCGCCCAGGCGGACCCCTCCCTGATGCTCCTTGGAGACAGGCCGCATGTCGTCGACGAATGGCAACTGGCACCAGCAATCTGGGATGAGATTCGGCATAAAGTGGACGACGAGCCCGGCAATAAAGGACAGTGGCTTCTGACGGGTTCCTCGACCCCGCAGAAGGACAATCGTCCGCAACATACCGGCTCCGGCCGAATCGGACGAATACGGATGAACCCGATGAGTCTGCTGGAAAGCGGCGCGTCCACCGGAGAAATCAGTCTCTCCGATTTATTCGATGGTAAGTTCCAACCCGTGAAGGTAAGCGGCGACACCTTCGAACTGTTCGACCTCGTCTGCCGTGGTGGATGGCCCGAATCACAGAGCATGCCGGTGGCAGACGCCCAAATCCTCATCCGCGAATATATTCGGCTCACACTGGTCGAAGGAGTGCCGAAACAAGGCGGCGATCCCGAAATCGCAAGACGCCTGCTCAATTCGCTAGCCCGCAACGTCAGTCAATCCGTAACGTTCGAAACACTGCGCAAAGATATGTACGGCACCGAGGAAAACATCGATGATTTCATCTCCTCGGCCAAGGTCTCCGAATACGTATCGCTGTTTGCGAACATGTTCGTCATCGACAACATCCCCGGGTGGGTACCTCCATATCGCTCCCCCAAACGCATGTTGACCAAGCCACGGCGATATTTCGCAGATCCCTCCATAGCGGCGGCCGTACTCGGCGTGAGTCCACACGCATTACTGGACGATTGGCAGACCTTTGGATTGTTGTTCGAGAATCTATGCATGCGCGATCTGCTGGTCTACTCCCGCGCACTGCCCGATATTGGTATGGAACCATTACGGTACTACCACGACGATTCCGGACTCGAGTGCGACGCGATCATCGAATTGGCCGACGGCCGTTGGGCCGGCATCGAAATCAAAAGCAGCCAAGACAAGGTGGACCAGGCCGCGGCGAATCTCAATAGGTTGAAAAACAAACTGTTGAAAAATCCTCAGGCTCGAGCCAAAGCCCCGGAATTTTTGGCGGTTCTGGTAGGAGTGGGCAATTTCGCCTACCAGCGCGAAGACGGCATCTACGTCATTCCCGTACGGGCATTGGGTGCATAACCGTATTTTGTGGTCCATTCCAGCCTTTGGGCGTTGGAATGGACCACAAAACGGTCATATGCAACACGGCCGAATCGCTTATTTATAAAGTTATAAATAGCGTGGTATCCTTATAGGGAAACGCAACAATCAACGAACACTGGCTGCGGCCACGCGCAACACCGCCACGTACGCCATACCGTAGTCAGAAGCCTCAACAAAGCAGTTGAAAGGAACACCGAATGAAGTACGGC
Organism: Anaerovoracaceae bacterium; assembly: GCA_963598975.1. Taxonomy (GTDB): domain Bacteria; phylum Actinomycetota; class Actinomycetes; order Actinomycetales; family Bifidobacteriaceae; genus Bifidobacterium. Next base: position 7,431 of record CAVBVU010000010.1, on the reverse strand, counting down.
CATTTCGATGACGCCGCCCGCGAATACGTGATCGAAACCCCAGCGACCCCGCTGCCATGGATCAATTACCTCGGCAATGAGGACTTCTTCTCCCTAATCTCCAATACAGGCGGCGGCTACTCCTTCTACAAGGACGCCAAACTGCGCCGCATCACCCGCTACCGCTACAACAACGTTCCGGGAGACAATGGCGCGCGCAACTACTACCTGAGCCTGATGGATTCCAACGCGACCGACGCCAAGCCGGTCGACACCTGGTCGCCCACCTTCCTGCCGTGCAAGGCCCCGCTCGACTCCTACAAGTGCCGCCAGGGCATCGGCTATACCGTGTTCGAAGCGTCGCGTAACGGCATCGAATCGAAGCTGACCGCGTTCGTTCCGCTCAAGACCAACGCCGAAATCAATCGACTCGACCTGACCAACACCACCGACAAGCCGGTGGTCATCGATGCGACCGCATCCGTGGAATGGTGCCTGTGGAACGCCGTGGACGACTCCTCCAACTTCCAGCGCAACCTCTCCACCGGCGAAGTCGAGATCGAAAAGCAGGACGACGCCACCCTGATCTACCACAAGACCGAGTTCAAGGAACGCCGCAACCATTACGCGTTCTTCGCCGTCAACTCCCCCGTCGTGGGCTTCGACACGAGCCGTGACGAATTCCTCGGCAAGTTCAACGGCTGGGACACCCCGCAAGTCATCGCCGAGGGCCAGTCCCACGATTCCGTGGCGCACGGCTGGTTCCCGATCGCGGCCGACCGCGTGCGCGTGGAGCTGGAGCCGGGTGAAACCAAGTCGCTCGTATTCATGCTGGGCTACATCGAAGTCAGCAACGACAACAAGTGGGAGGATCCGAACGATCCTGCCAAGGTGGGCATCATCAACAAGAAGCCCGCGCACGAGCTGTTCCGCAGTTTCGCCACCGTCGAGCAGGTCGAGGCGGCGCTGACCGAGCTCAACAACTACTGGACCGACCTGCTGACCACCTACAGCGTGCAGTCCGGAGACGAGAAGCTCGACCGCATGGTGAACATCTGGCATCAGTACCAGTGCATGGTCACCTTCAACATGTCCCGTTCCGCCTCCTACTACGAGTCCGGCATGGGCCGTGGCATGGGCTTCCGCGATTCCAACCAGGATCTGCTGGGATTCGTGCATCTGGTTCCGGACCGCGCACGCCAGCGCATCATCGACATCGCCTCCACCCAGCTGGAGGACGGCTCCGCATGGCACCAGTACCAGCCGCTCACCAAGAAGGGCAACGCCGACATCGGCGGCGGCTTCAACGATGATCCGCTGTGGCTTGTGGCGGGCGTGAACGCCTACCTAGCCGAGACCGGAGACACGTCGATCCTGACCGAACCGGTACCGTTCAACAACGTCGAAGGTTCCGAGAAACCACTGCTCGAGCACCTGCGTCGTTCCGTGAACTTCACCATCAACCACAAGGGACCGCACGGCATTCCGCTGATCGGCCGCGCCGACTGGAACGACTGCCTGAACCTCAACTGCTTCTCCGACACCCCCGGCGAGAGCTTCCAGACCGTGGAGAACAACGACACCGGCGTCGCCGAATCCGTGTTCATCGGCGGCATGTTCGTGCTCTACGGCGGCCAGTACGCCGACATCATCGAGCACTACGGCCAGCTCACCGGCATGACCGACACTGAAGTGGCGTCCGAAGCCGCCACCGTGCGCGCCGAAATCAGCCAGGTCTCCGAAGCCGTCAAGACCGCCGGTTGGGACGGCGAATGGTTCGTGCGCGCCTATGACGCCTATTCACGCAAGGTCGGCACCCACGAAGACACCGAAGGCCAGATCTATATCGAGCCGCAGGGCATGTGCGTGATGGCCGGCATCGGCCTCGACGACGGCAAGGCCCAGCAGGCGCTGAGATCCGTGAAAGACAAGCTGACCTGCGATTGGGGCACCGCCATCCTCGCCCCCGCCTACTCCACCTACCGCATCGAATTGGGCGAAATCTCGTCCTATCCGCGCGGATACAAGGAGAACGGCGGCATCTTCTGCCACAACAACCCGTGGATCTCCATCGCCAACGCGTTGGCCGACAACAACGAGGAAGCCTTCGCCGTCTATCAGCGCAACTGCCCGGCCTATGTGGAAGACAAGTCCGACATCCGCAAGGTGGAGCCGTACGTCTACTGCCAGATGGTGGCCGGTCCGGAAGCCCCGACCCCGGGCGAAGGCAAGAATTCCTGGCTGACCGGCACCGCCGCATGGACGTTCGTGGACGTGTCCCAGTACCTGCTGGGCGTGCGCCCGACGCTCGACGGCCTGGCCATCGAACCGCATCTGCCGGAGCAGTTCAACGATCTGACCGTGACCCGCGTATTCCGCGACGTGACCTACCGCATCGCCATGAAGCGCACCGGCGAGCGCACGGTAAGCGTGAACGGCGAACAGCTTGACGGCAATGTCGTGCCGGTTCCGACCGATGGAACCAAGACCGTGGAAGTGGCAGTCACGTTCTGACACGGCACTTGGCCCACCAGCCGACACGATATCTGACACGACATTAACGACGATTACAATTTGGGCGGGCGAGAAACTACGACTTCTCGCCCGCCCTCTTCGAATAGGACCACACTTATGCAGTATTTCGAAACCACCATTCCCGGCATTGACGGCAGCACCGCCAAATTCGTCGGATATTGCCTCGACAACAGCGAGGAAATCGACCCCAATCGCAAGCGTCCGTCCATATTGGTGATTCCTGGCGGCGGTTACGAAATGACGTCCGACCGCGAGGCCGAGCCCATCGCCATGCGATTCCTGTCCGCCGGCTACAACGCTTTCGTGTTGCGGTATTCCGTGAAGCCGTCCGTTTTCCCGGTCGCATTGCTGGAAGCCGCCGAAGCGATGAGGCAGATCCGCGAACATACCGACGAATGGCATGTGGACGTTGACGCGATCGCGGTGATCGGATTCTCCGCGGGCGGCCATCTTGCCGCGAATCTCGCCACTTCCGCCAGCGATGACGTGCTCGCCGCACACGGATACGCCCCGGATGCCGTCCGTCCGAACGCCTTGATGCTCGCATACCCGGTCATCACGTCCGGCGTGCTCGCGCACCGCGGTAGTTTCGATTCGTTGCTCGGGGATCTCAAGGACGATCAGGAGACCCTTGATTCCGTGTCCATCGAAAAGCATATCGACGCGAAGACCCCGCCGGTGTTCGTATGGCATACCGTTCCCGATGATTGCGTGCCGTATGAGAACACGCTCATGCTCATCGACGCCTGCAAGAAGGCTGGCGTGAAGGTGGAAGCGCACCTGTTCCCCAGCGGCGGCCATGGACTGGCCTTGGGCAATACCGAAACCGCCTGGCAGGGAGTCAACGGCATCGAGGAGTGCGTCCAGGTGTGGCCGTGGCTAGCGATCGCATGGATGCACCGCACGTTCGACAAGAAAATGGGATTCTAGAATCGAATTTGGCGTAAGGACGTAAGGGGGTAAATCATCCAACCCCCTTACGTTTTTCCGTTATTAAACCCTCTTTCAATAACGGAAAGGCCGGGAGTACTGTAGGAACAGCGTAGTTCGAAAAGTACAGGAAAGAAGATGATATGAGCGTTGCGGCATGGGACCGATTTTTACAGGAACAGGACAGCTGGCCTGCCGCATCACGTGTGAACGACTCGCCATCCTACATGCCTCAGGCCCGCAATACCATGGCCGATAAGACCTTCGAAAAACGCAAGCGCATGAGCCAGGAGGAGCGCCATCTGCAGATACTGCAGGCGGCCGTCAAAATCATCGCATCCAAGGGATTCTGGGGCATGAGCCTGCAAGACATCTCCGACGAACTCGGCATCACCGAAGCCGCGCTCTACCATTACATCTCCTCAAAAGACGACCTGCTCAACATGGTGCTCACGGAATGCTATGACACACCCGACGCGGATGAGTACAATGCAGTGACGTCGTGCCTCTTCGACCAAGACGGACATCGCGTGAATTTCTATCCGCGCTATTGCCTGAACATCGTGCTGTACAACCTGCAACGCCCCGAACTCGTGCAGTTGTATTCCATGCTGAATGGCGAGGCGCTGAATCCCGATCATCCGGCGCACGGCTTCTTCATCGGACGCCATATACGCAATTGGGAAACGATCGGTTCGATGAACTGGGTACTGCCAGACAACGTTGACGAAGAACGCTTCTACGACCTGTATACGCTGGCGATGAGCGCCATGGACGGCCTGCAGTACCGTTGGCTGGGCGACGATTCGATGAATCTGCTGGAAGAATGGATCGCGATCTCCGACATCATCTTCCCCGCAAGCGAATGGGCCGGCTACACCGATCCGAGCGAATACGACGGAAAGGAAGTGCCCTGTCTACTGCCGATGACGCTTTCGGCACGGCAGTAGCGGGATTTCCTCATCCTTGCGCGGATCTTGCGCACTCCCCTGTGCGGACCCTCTGTGCGGGACCCTCTGTGCGGACCTCGTGCGCCCCGCACTTTTGCGAGCTTTCCTGTGCGCCTTCCTGCATGCCTTCTCGCGCACTCAGCCCCTTCGCCCGTTTCGCTCCACAATCGCAACATCCTCCTCCTGCCCCAACCCGGATATAGGGACGTATATCGGCACTTGTGGCAGAAGGGGGGGTGCATATTCCCCGAATCCCAAATATCTTACGATTTAGAAAACGGCTATTTTCCAACGTTTCTTAAGTTCAACATCGCAATCGAAAATAGGGACGCCTGCCCCAACTCCGACAATACGTCCCTATCTTCGACTTGGGGCCGCCGGACGGAAGGAAATCCTCCCGTCCGATCGAAATGACCGCATGAGAGAGCTCGGGGAGGGGCCACGGACGATTTCCTGGACACCTTAGGCCGTATATCCAAGTGACGTCCGATACTCCTCTGGGCTCTTCCAGCCCAAGGACTTCTTCTTTCGCCTCTCATTGCAATAAAGGATATAGTCGTCAAGCTTTCGCTCGAACTCCGCGTACGTCACTTCTTTCCACTGCCCATGGTAGAAGAACTCGTTCTTAAGGCGCCCGAAGAAGCCCTCGCATGCTGCGTTGTCCGGCGAGCAGGCCTTCTTCGACATGGAGCGAGCCATATCGCGCCTTTTGCATATGTCTATCCAGCCGGGCCACCTGTAATGGCATCCGCAATCGCTGTGGATAATCGGGGCGCCCCGGCCCTTAAGGTGCGAATGGCGTCGACGAGTGTCGAGTTCGCCAACGTGGCGTCCGGATTCCTTGACAGCCTGCGGGAAACCACCTTCCCGTCGAAGCAGTCCACGATGACCGACAGATAGCATTTGAAGCCCGGGAGCCTGAACTGGGTTTGTCGGTGAGCCACGGCCTGTTCGGCGCGTCGGCATGGAATCGGCGGGCTACCTTGTCTCCCGGGTGCGCGCTGATCTCGCCCTTGTAAGAGCAGTAGCTGCGCCGCCGCTTGTTGTAGACCACGGAGAGCCCGTCCTCGCGCCATTTCGGTGAAACGGACTAATTCCTACCGCTTTTTCGGACCGGAAAGTTATGCCACATCGGCCTAACTTCTATTGAACAGACACAGGAGCCGAAGGTCTTACCGCTTCCCCCGAAGATCGGGCGTATTCGCCGGCGATCGCGAGCGTAGCGGTCGGGTGCGCAGGAGGCGGCTTTCGCGTAGTAGTAAGAGCTGCGGGAGATCCTCGGCTTTCCGCATAGCGCAGAGACCGAGAACCTATTCCCCAAGGCGCCGATCACCGAGTTCAGGCTGCCCAGGGGTCCGAAGGTCTACCTGAGCCCTGTGATCGACTGCTTCGGCGGCAAGACCGTGGCATGGTCGATCGGCACCCGTCCGACCAAGGAGCCGGCCAATTCGAGCCTGGAGAAGGCCATCGCGCGAAGATGGCCCGGCGCGGCGGCCACGATCCACTCCGACCGCGGCGGGCATTGCCGATGGCCCGGGTAGATACGCATATGCGAGAAGAACGACCTGGCTAGGAGCATGTCGACCAAGGGCCGCGGCCCCGACAATGCCGCGTGCGAGGGTTTCTTCGGGAGGCTAGGGAACGGGTTCTTCTGTTTCAGGGACTGGTCGGGCGTCGGTGCCGACGAGTTCATGGCGGAGCTCGATGCGTATCTGGAGTATTATTGCGAGGGTCGCGTCAAGCGATCGTTGGGCTGGATGAGTCCGAACGGGTACCGCAGGAGCCTTGGCTACGAGGCGTGAGCGGTCCAGGAAATCATCCGCATCCCCGATTCCGATGGTTTTAGTCCTAAAAATACCCCTCATACGACTTTTCCGGCAACGGGCAATCCGCACGACTGACTGAAAATCCGCACGGCCGATTGTTGGCCCGAATTCCTTCAGACCAACAATCGGAACATGGTTCAGGCCACCGGTGATGACCCGAGGACCCATCTGGCGAAAGACATCGTTGCCGTATCGCCAGCATCTGTAGTGGACTGCGAGCATTCCCACGGAAGGGGGCGTATGAAAAAATGAAATATTGTTACCGGCTGCCATACTTCTGAGTGTTTCAATGGCTTTTCCCCAAACGGCTGCCGCGTTGCGAAATCCGTCGGAAGCTCTTGATGCCGGCCTGGGCCGGGTTCCGGATGAATATTCAGTTTCCCTTGAGGAAAGCCACTATGCTCCGGAAAGCTCACGTTCCCTGTCCACACTTCCTTTCAACGTCAACGACCAGCTTGCTGATGGTCTCGTGACAACCGACGTGGATGTCACCACAGAGGTCCGCACTGTTGGAAAAACCGATGACGGTCACGATCTTCAATACAGGTACGACTGATGGATATCCACGCGTTTTTCCCACACCCCGACCGGGAACGGATCCGCAAATGGGTCTTCAGACCGGCCGCCGGGTATCTCGTGGCGCTTTTCCTGTCGTGCCTTCTCCTGTCCGCTGCCCGATCGTCTTGGGAGAACGAGTCGTTCTACCGGGAGAAGGCCGTGGCCATCGCGACGAATGTGGACCGGGCGGAGTCGTTGCGTGAAGCCGTCCGGCTCGTAGGCGAAAGACCCCCGATACCCGAGGACATCGACTACGTGCCCAACACCCGGAGCCTCGCCGTATGGGACGTTCTGTGGACATGGGTCAAGGTCCGGGAAAGCGAAGACCGACTGGGGATAGCCACCATGGAACAGTTCGAATGGTCCCAGACCGTCCTTGAGACGGAATCACGGATGGCCGAAGGCACGGATGATTAGCGCGGTACGGGGTCCTCATCAAGTGTGCTGGTTCCTGGCAGGTCGTGCGGATTCTCAGTGGGCCGTGCCATGACCGCGCACGGCCGCCTTGCGCATCACGCAAAGGATCCGGGACGACAAACGCGGATAACAAAATGGCGGGGTTCCCGTCAAAAAGGGGAACCCCGCCAAACAAGAACAGATGCGGCGGCGTGCTACTCTCCCACACCCTTCCGAGTGCAGTACCATCGCCGCGC
>CAVBVU010000009.1:0-29515 GCA_963598975.1 Anaerovoracaceae bacterium | reverse complement strand
GCCACGGACCACCGACGGCCCCAAACCGACCCCAACGGCAAGCTGACGGCCGCCAAACATGGTCGTCAGCTGCTGTCACACAAACAAAAAAAGAGAAAGGGAAAATCATGTCACTCAACGATGAGTCGGCAGCGGTCGCCATTGCGCCGGAGGAAATCGCCCCGGACACCGGCCGTCGCCTTACCACGGCGGAAAAACTACGTTTCGGCATCGGCTTCGCGCTGTTCTCACTCCTGTGGATGACCGCCGGCACCTCAGGCTCCGGCGTACTGCTACCGCAGCGCTTCGATGAGCTCAACATCGGCACTCCAGAAGTGATCCTGGGCGCGATGAACTCCGTCGGCTGCATCTTCGCGCTCTTCGCCAACATCATCTTCGGCGCGCTGTCCGATATCACCCGTTCGCGTTTCGGCAAGCGCACGCCGTGGATCGTGGCGGGCGGTTTCATCACCGCCGCGGGTTATGTGCTGGCGTTCTCATCCGTCTCGCTCGCGGGCATTGTGGCGGGCTGGTCCGTGGTGCAGGTGGGCGTCAACATGATGATCGCGCCGGCCGTGGCCGTCCTGTCCGATCGTATTCCGGAGAACGTGCGCGGCACCTTCTCGTCGTTCTACGGCGGTGCGATGATCGTCGGCCAGTCCGCAGGCACCTTCCTGGGATCGAAGTTCATCGATTCCATGGGCGTCGGCTTTGTGATCGGCGCCGCGCTGTTCGCCGTCACCGGCATTCTGACGATCATCATCTGGCCGGCCGAACGTTCGTCGAAGGTCGGCAGCGCGGCGGACGACACCAAGTCGAACGTCAAACTCAGCTCGGTAGCCATCGCCAAGTCGTTCATTCCTCCGACCAAGAACTGCCGTGATTTCTATCTCGCGCTTGTCGGCCGTTTGATGCTGATTTTCGGATGGTCCATGATTTCCGGCTACCAGCTGTACATCCTCAAGAAGTATTGCGGGCTCAGCGTTGAGGACGCCGCCGCGACGCTTGCCACCATGTCGCTGATCTCCATGGTCGTGCTCATGGTCTGCTCGGTCGTCTCCGGCCCGATCTCCGACAAACTGCACAAGCGCAAGATTATCGTGGCCATCGGCTCCGTGATCATCGCCGTGGGCGTGGCGATTCCGTTCTTCATGCCGACCGCGCTGGGCATGATGCTTTACGCGGGCATCGGCGGCGTCGGCTACGGCATCTACATCGCCGTCGATCAGGCGCTGAACGTAGACGTGCTGCCGAGCGCCGACGAGGCCGGCAAGGATCTGGGCATCCTCAACCTCGCCAACACGGTCGGCCAGGTGCTCGCTCCGGTGGCTACCGGCGCGATCGTGGTGGCCACGGGCAGCTATGCGCAGATCTTCCCGGTCGCCATCGTCTCCGTGCTTGTCGGAGCCGTGGTGATCATGCTCATCAAGAAGGTCGACTAGCGCAGAATCGGCAAACAGCGGTACCGGCGATTCGGCGGTATCGGCAAGCCCGGCAAGCTCGGTAAAGCCAACCAATCCGGGCAAAAGCAAGACAGACTTCGCTTATGGATGGCGGGGAATGACATCTCTCCCGTTTACCCGCCATCCGTAAGCAAGATTCAATCGGACATACGCCAAAAAACGTAGCCAACAAAACGTAGCAGGGTCTTCCGTCGTGCGATTCGTTTCGCATGACGGAAGACCCTTTTGCTTGGAGTTCGATTGGAAAACAATGGAAATAGCCACAATATGAGACGAAACATCTGGGTGAGAAAAATATAAACGGCGAAATTCCGCCGTTTTCAGGGCGGCTACAACAAAAATAAACAAAAATCAAGACTGTTCTTTCAAAAAATTCCGTTCTACGTTGTGATTCCGGTGCGCACCTTGCGTACGGCGATGGAGGCGCACTGGAACTAGGGTTCGGAACGGCCCGTCAGGCCGTCGAAGAGAAGGAACAGGTCTCGTGTCATCTTGTGTCTCGCGTCGTCAGCGATGCTCCGTGGATTCGGAATACGGATTCGTTTCGGGGCGTCTCGTTGCCTTCATCGCAGCGATGATGATTGCGCTGGCAACGCTGTTCGTGGGCACGGTGACCCCGCAGCGGGCCATCGCCGCAGATGATTCCCAGACGAACTTCGCTTCATGGGCCGAGGTGGCCGCCAATATCGAGCAGCAGCTCGCCACCGCCGAGCAGGAGTACAACGACGGCAACTATTACCAGGCCGGCACCGACTTCCAGAACGCTCACTGGATTGGCTACGATGCGTCGAACTTCTCCAAAGTGGTCAACGACACCATCTCAGCCGAGAAGCAGACCGCGCTGCTCAAGGAATTCACCGATCTTGAAACGCTTGCCTACCAGCAGGATCAGGGAAGCGAAATCGCATCCAAAGTCGACGCGCTGACCGCCGCGCTCAACGAAACCGCGCAGACGCTTGACTTCAATGCCGACCTTGCCGCGCCCAAGGAGTATGCCAAGCAGCGTGCCGCGCAGACCGCCGCGGAACGCAAGGAACTCGACGCGGCCAAGAAGAACTCTTCCAAAGGCAAGGGCGACCGCACATGGAGCGATGTCGCCGCCGAAATGAACGAGATTCTCGACCAAGCCTACGATACCGCGGTGTCGGGCAAGGGCTCGGAGGGCTCCAGTCTGGTGAACACCGCGTACTACCAGTACTATGAGAAGCTCGGCTTCGAGAAGAACGTGATGAACGCGATCTCCGGCAGCCGTGTCTCCCAGGTGGAATACCAGTTCAAGATGACACGCAAGACCATGCGTGACGGAGGCTCCCAGAAGGAGATCAAGCAGCTGGTCGACGATCTGAAGAGCTGGCTCACCGAAGATGCCGCCACCCTCGACGGCGGTGCCGCAAGCAACGTCAACGGCTTCACCAAGTTCATCACCAACTCCGTGGGACAGGCGTTCCTCATCCTGATCCGTGAGGGCCTCGAAGCGCTGCTCGTGGTGGCCGCGGTGATCGCCTACCTGGTCAAGTCCGGAAACAAGCGTTTCACCAAATACATCTACTTGGGCGTGCTGGTCGGCCTTGCCGCATCCGGTCTGATCGCGGTGCTCTTCACATTCCTGTTCGGCGGCTCCGGCCCGATTCAGGAGATTTCCGAGGGCGTGTGCGCGCTGATCGCCATGTGCATGCTGTTGTGGACCAGCAACTGGATGCTCAACAAGAGCTCCGTGGAAGCGTGGAACCGCTACATTCGCAACAAGACCGAAGCCGCCGTGGCCAACGCGCAGAGCAGGGTGGAGTCCGGCGAAAGCGTGAGCATGGGCATGGTCGTCTCGCTCGCCATGTTGAGCTTCCTTGCGGTGTTCCGCGAAGGTGCCGAAACGGTTATCTTCTACGAGTCCATCTACTCCATGAGCCAGGATTCACGGGGCATGTGGATCGGCGGTCTTGCGGCCGCGGCCGTGCTGCTGGTCATCTTCCTGATTCTGCGATTCACCTCGGTGAAGATTCCGATCGGCCCGTTCTTCCTCGTCACTTCGATTCTGATGGCCGTGCTGGTCGTGGTGTTCGCCGGTGGCGGCGTGCACGCGCTCATCGAAGGCGACCTTGTGGAAGGACACTATCTGAGCTCCGTGCCGACCAACGATTGGATTGGCCTGTACCCGTACGTCGAATGCCTTGCCGCACAAGCGCTCGCCGCGGTTGCCGTGATCGCGTTGTTCGCGATCGGCTTCGCCAAGAAGCGCAAAATGAAGATTTCTCAAGTTTCCAATACGGAACCACAACAATAAAGGAAGAGAAAATGAAGAACAAGAAAATCGCCGCTCTGCTCGGCCTTCTGCTGGCTGGCTCCATGGCCTTCTCCCTGTCCGCCTGTGGCACCAGCAGCTCCTCCAGCTCCGACACGAGCTCCACGGACACCTCCACCACCGAGTCCAGCGATTCTTCGGATTCCTCCGACGATTCCGCCGGCTTCGAGGAGATTCAGGTTGACGAGGACAACTCCGATCAGGAAGTCGGTCCGCTGACCGTCAACGCCGTGTACTTCCAGCCGATCGATATGGAACCGTCCGGCATGGGCCTGAAGGCGGCCGACGCCAGCTTCCACCTGGAAGCCGACATCCACGCCAACCAGAAGGGCACCGAGCTCGGCTACGGCAAGGGCGACTTCGTTCCGGATCTGACCGTGAACTACGACATCATCGACAACTCCACCAACGAATCCGTCGGCTCCGGCACCTTCATGCAGATGAATGCTTCCGACGGCCCGCACTACGGCGCCAACATCAAGCTGGACCAGGCCGGCTCCTACAAGCTGGTGCTGTCGATCGAATCCCCGGAAAAGAAAGGTTGGATGCTCCACGTCGATCCGGAGACCGGCGTCACCGGCAAGTTCTGGACCGAGCCGCTCGAGGTCACCTTCCCGAACTGGAACTACACTCCGCAGGAGTGGTGATCGCCACAGTCTGAATCTGTGAAACACAACCGAGTCGGAGCCTGCGCAAGCGGGTTCCGACTTCATGCATAGTTACGCAACCGAAATTGCGTGACGGAAAACGGAAATACGTAACCGTAAGGGGAACGATGCTGCTGCAGTATGTGACGGTGTTGCAGGGATTGCTGGCGCCGGCTTTGCTGATCATGGCTCTGAATGTGATGCTCACGGTCGGGGAGGGGCGAGACAAACCGACAAGCGCATACTGGCGGTTGATTGGCTTCCTCGTAGGGTTCGCCGGCTCCGTGGTGTTCGCAGCGTTGCGCGCCACCGCCGTGATCACGCAGCGCACGTTCATCAACTACCCGACGTTGTGGTGCTGCGTGATTCTCGACATCGCGGTTTTCGTGGTCGTGCTGCTTGCACGCCGCATCACCGCCGATTGGCACGACCACCGTATGATGCTGGACGTGGCCAATCTGATCGCGGCCCTCGCGATCGCCGCCACCACATTCCGCGCATTGCCGGACGTCATTTTGAAACTGACGATTTTCGTGGAACCCGGCGATCCGGTCTTTACCTCCGACATGCTGCTGCGTGCCCTCGGTTTCGCGCTTGGTGCGGCCACCGCGATTATCACCGCCTGCATTTTCCGCACGATGCGCTCCACGGCGGTGCGCTGGTCGTTCACCATCGCCGTGCTGCTGCTCATCGTGCTGCTGTTCGTCACACATTTCACCGATCTCGCGCAGCTGCTGCAGTCCAAGCGCATCGTGAAATTCCCGACATCCGCCTTCCTCGCGCTCGTGTGGGGCATCAATCATCAACGGCACATCACCATCGCGATGGCTGTGGTGTTCGCCATTCCCGCGATCGCCAGCATCATCATGGGATTCAAGGTGAAGCCCACCGGCGCGAACGAGGCCATAGCGCGCTCCCACATCGCATTCCGACGCCGTGCCAAGGCAGCCGGCGCATGGACGATGGTGGCGGTGATCGGCGTCACAGTGGCGCTCACGTATGGTGTCGCGCAGACGCAACAGGTCATCACCCTTTCCGAGCCGGAGGAATATTCGCTTGAGGATGGCGTGGCCACAATCAAATTCAGCCAGGTCTCTGACGGCCACTTGCATCGCTTCGAATACACGGCGAAGGACGGCACGGTCATGCGCTTCATCGTCATCAAGAAGAACGGCGGCGCGTACGGCGTGGGCCTCGACGCGTGCGACAACTGCGGCGACGCCGGCTACTACGAGAAGGACGGCAAAATCATCTGCAAGAAGTGCGATGTGGCCATCAATCTCGCCACCATCGGCTTCCAGGGCGGCTGCAACCCAGTACCGTTCGACTACAAGGTCGAACAAGGCAAGATCGTCATTCAAACGTCCGTGCTCGACGAACTGTCGAGCCATTTCCAGTGAGCGAAAGGAGTGATTGAACCATGTTCTTCCTGAGAATGATCCTCCGTTCGTTCAGCCGCCAGTTCAAACGTCGTCTGCTGATCGCCGTAACGGTATGCCTTTCGGCCACGGTGAGCGTGGCCATGCTCGGCGTGGTGTTCGACGTCGGAGACAAACTCACCGCGGAGCTTTCCTCCTACGGTTCCAACATCGTCGTGCAGCCGAAGGCCGACGCCGTGGTGAACGACCTGTACAACACCTCCGAATCGGACGCCGACGACGCCGACCCGACCGCGTTCCTCAAGGAATCCGACGCGGTGAAGATCAAAACGATCTTCTGGGCGTTCAACATCACCAATTTCGCGCCGGAACTGAACATCCACGTTGATGCCGGCTGTTCGGCGGATTCCGCCGATTCAAGCTCGTGCGAGGCGACCAACGTCGCGATCGTGGGTACATGGTTCGCCAAAACCCTGCACATGGATTCCGGCGAATCGGCGGTGGCCGGCATGAACGGCATGCGCTCCTGGTGGACGATGGAGGGCTCCTGGCCGGAAGATGATTCCAATCAGGGGCTCATCGGCACCACGCTCGCATCGAAACTGGGCGTGGACATCGGAGACACCGTAACCCTCGGCAAAACCACGTCGGAGGGCGTGCGCAACACTACGCAGATCACGATCACCGGCATCTACGATTCCGGCGATTCCGACAACAACGGCATGTACATCGCGTCCAGCGTGGCGCAGGAACTCGCCGATTTGCCGAATTCCATCGACAAGATCGAAGTCAAGGCGCTCACCACACCGGACAACGATCTGGCCAATAAGGCGTCGAAGAATCCGAACGCGCTTACGCAGGACGAGTGGGAAACCTGGTATTGCACGGCCTACCCGTCTTCGATCGCCTACCAGATCGAGGAGGTGATCGACGGTTCCGTGGCGAAGCAGGTACGTCAGGTGGCCGCGTTGCAGGGCAATGTGCTGCAGAAGACGCAGGCGGTGATGGTGCTGATGACCGCGCTTTCGCTGGTCGCCGCCGCGATCGCCGTCGCGAATCTGATGGCCGCTTCGATTGGCGAGCGCGGTTCGGAACTTGCGTTGATGAAGGCGATCGGTGCCACCGATGGTGCGGTTTCCCGCCTTATGCTGGCCGAAACGGCCGTGATTTCGCTGTTTGGCGCGTTGGTCGGCGCTCTGGCCGGTTCCGGTGTCGCGCAGATTGTGGGACAGGTCGTTTTCGGTTCCGGCATTACGATGAGGCCGATGGTGTTCGTGCTGGTGTTCGTGCTGCTGACGATCACCGTGCTTGTGGCGTCGTTCTCGTCGATCCGTTCGATTCTGAACCTGAAGCCGGCGGAGGTGCTCCATGGCCGCTGATGAACGTAGGATCCGTGAACGTAAAGGGCGTGACATGACCAATCGTAAGATGTTCCTCACTATGCTGTGGGGTGCGGTGTTCCGCCGCCGTTCGCGTGCGGTGATGGCCGTCATCGCGTCTCTGGTGGGCGCTGCAACGCTGTTCTGCCTGGCTTCCGTATGCATCGCGGTGCCGCAGCAGATGAACGAGGAGATGCGCGCGTACGGCGCGAACATGATTGTCACTCCGTCGGATGCCGAAGAAAAATCGCAGGGCATCGGCAGTGAGACCATCGATATCGTGACCGCGTTCGTTTCCGGCGAATACAGCACGAAATCCGCGGCCTATCGGTATGAGAACGTGCGCATCAACTCCGCTCCCTACACGCTGGCGGGTGTGAACACGAAGGATGTCAAGGCGCTGAACGCTCATTGGAGCGTCACCGGCGATTGGCCAAGCGAAGGCAACATCATGATTGGACGCGATGTTGCCGACGCCCTTGGCGTGCAGGTCGGCTCGCGCGTGACCATCGGCTACCGCGCTTCCGACAACACGTCTGATTCCGCCAAATCACAGACCACGGAAAACGGCCGTGTCTCGTCCGACATTCTCGACACTGAAGGCACGGAATTCCGTGTGGCGGGCATCGTGGATACGGGTGGCAACGAGGATTCCATCGTGTATGCCCCCAACGCTGACGTGGCTGAACTGTCCGGCTCCGATCGCGGCGCCGACGTGGTGGAATACTCCGTGAATGCGGTGGGCGACGAGCTCAGCGCCTTGATCAAGAGCCTCAACGCCAATCCGAATACCGGTGTGAAGGCGCAGGCCGTCACCAAAATCACATCTTCAGACACCCGTATCATCACCATGCTGCAGACCCTCTTCTGGATTGTCTCGCTGGTGGTGCTCGTGCTGACGTTCGTCGGTGTGGGTACTACGATCAGCTCGATCGTGAGCCAGCGCCGCAGCGAAATCGGCCTGCGTAAGGCGCTCGGCGCATCCTCGCGGGCCATCGGCATCGAATTCTATGTGGAATCCGCCATATATGGTCTGATTGGCGGTCTGTTCGGCACTGCGATCGGCTATCTGCTGGCCCGAGTGCTGTGCGTCACCGTGTTCGAACGCGCGATCGGCTTCAACTGGCCGCTGGGCTTTGCCTCGCTGCTGCTCAGCATGCTGATCGCCATCGCGGCTTCCATTCCGCCGGTCCGCCGTGCGACTCGTATCGACCCCGCCATCGTTCTGAGGGAGGAATAACCATGAGCTCCGAAATGCTTCTTGAACTGAGCCATATTTCCAAGATCTACGGCGATCTGCATGCCGTCGACGATTTGACATTGACCGTTCCGCAAGGCGAATGGCTGGCGATCGTCGGCTCGTCCGGTTCCGGCAAAACCACGCTGATGAACATGATTGGCTGCATGGACACGCCTTCCAAGGGTTCCGTGATGCTTGAGGGCCGCAAGTTGGAGGATCTGAACGCCAGGCAGCTGGCGAACGTGCGCAAGAACATGATCGGCCTGGTGTTCCAGAAGTTCTATCTCGTGCCTCATCTGACGGCTGTGGAAAACGTCATGGTGGCTCAGTACTACCATTCCGTGGTCAACGAGAAGCAGGCCATGCAAGCGTTGGAACGTGTGGGATTGAAGGATCGCGCGCACCATCTGCCCGGCCAGCTTTCGGGCGGCGAACAGCAGCGCGTGTGCATCGCACGGGCGCTGATCAACTGTCCGAAGCTGATTCTGGCCGATGAGCCGACCGGCAATCTCGACGAGAAGAACGAGAAGATCGTGCTCGACCTGTTCCGTCAGCTGCATGAGCAGGGCACCACGATCATCGTAGTCACGCATGACGCGCTCGTCGCATCCTGCGCCCAACGTGAGATCATGCTCAACCATGGCGTGCTCGTCGGCGAGAAGTGGAATGATGAAGCTGCCAAGCAGACGTACGAGGCGAACGGCGGCAAGCCGGCGTTCACCGGATCGTCTGCGGAAGGTGCGCAGAACGGCGATGTCGCAATCGAATTCGCGGATCCCACCAAAGCGGCGAAAACCGGCGGTGAGGAGTAAGAGGAGTAATAGGGATAATCGCAAGCGTTTCGTCGCAGTCGACAAGAACGAAAAAGCGAGGCCGAAACGGCCGGAATGAGGCAACGGAAGTGACCATGAGCAACGAGCGATCCACTGTGGTGAAGACCATCGCATTAACGGCGGCCAGCCTTGCATTGCTTTCGGCATGCGGCGAGACGACGGCCACGCCGATGGACGACGAATATTCGGGTAATTCCGGCGAAAGCGTGCAGTCCCAGCAGGAGAAATCGCAGACCAGCGGCAGCGCCACCGACGACTCCACCGACAGCGACGATTCCGCCAAAAACCATGCTGACAGCGAGGAATCCACCACTTCCGACAAGGAGGACACCGGCAATTACGCGGATGGCGACTATGCGATCAAAGGCCAGTACGGGCCGGTCGGCGAGGATTCCATCGACGTGTATCTGACGGTCAAGGATCAGAACGTCACGGCCGTGAAGGTCGTCGGTCACGCGTTCACGTCGATTTCCGAAAAGCGTCAGAACAACTTCGCCGAAGCCGTTCAGGACGCGGTGGTCGGCAAGCCCTTGAAGGATCTCAAGATAGACAAGCTCGCCGGTGCCAGCTGGACTTCCGAAGCGTTCAACAAGGCGCTCGACGTGGCGCGGCAGGAAGCGTCCATACAGTAGCTAAAGTGACCAGCGGAAAATTCCGCGGTGGTCTCGTGATGTTATGCGCAACCACCGCAGAATTCGGCTATTGGAATGCCGAATAATTCGCCAACCGCATGTCAGGCGGCCATGCCCTGCCAGAGAAATTCGGCCATGTACTCCGCCCAAACGGTTTCGGTATTGCCGTAGAGGGCCTTATACGTAAGCATCGAACCCAGCACCGTGCTGAACAGGAAATGCAGGTCGAGCCCGGTATGGAATATGCCGTTGGCCATACCACGGCTGATGAATGCCGAAAACCGCTGTTCGGCGGGCTGAATCACCTGATCCGCCATCGAACGGAGCGAATCGTTGTCGGAAGACAGCACCACGCCCACGGCCTTCAAACCCAATTCGCTGTCGAAACAGTTCTGGATGCGCTGCAACATGGTGAGCAGGCCATTGCGCGACGTTTCCAGATCGCTGAAATCCGGCAGTCCCGCGATTTCCAGCTTCGCGCGTTGCAGTAGATCGTCCGCGTTCTTGTATCTGCGGTAGATCGTGGTTTTCGCAACGCCGGAACGTCTCGACACTTCCTCGATCGTCACCGCGCCTATACCGGCGGAAATGACGATCGATAGTGTGGCCTGCATGATTTTGCTGTCGATCTGCTCGCGAAGCATCTCCCGACGTCCCTGTACCTTCTGCACGGCCGCGTCGACGGCGTTCTGCACGATTCCTTTTGGGGAATCGGCGCAATTCTCCGACATCATGCGATCACCTTCGTGCTTTCCACCTTCTCCACGTACCATCTGTTGAACCTGATCAACGGAATGCGCAGCAGCAGGCCGATGATCAGCATCGGAGGAATGAACAGCAGCAGGGAGCCGATCGCCTGCCAATAATCGTTGTTGTAGATGCCGCCGATCGCAGCGCGCATCGCCGTGATCGAATGCGTGGCCGGCAGGAACGGGCTGATCTTCGTGATGATGCCCGGCAGCAGTGAAAGCGGGTATGCGCCGTTCGAGCCGGATATCTGCACTACGAGGTAGATCACGCCGATCGCCTTGCCGACGTTGCCGAAACTGACCACCAGCGTATACACGAAGAACGAGAACACGAGGCCGCTGACCCATCCGGTAAGCATGAACAGCCATGGGTGCACCGCCTGCACGCGCAGGAACAGCAGGCTGCCTCCCAGTGAGAACGTGCTCTGCATGAGGGATATCAGACCGAACACCCCATAATGGCCCAGGAACAGCTGATGCGGTTTCGGATCGCCCAGTTGCTTGCGGGTTTTGCGTGAGACCGTGGGCTTCAGAGTCACCGCGAGGAGCAGGGAGCCCACCCACAATGGCAGGAACGTGTAGAACGGGGTCATCTGGGAGCCGAAATTCTCCACGGGGAACACTGCCGTGCGCTCGAGCTGTACGGGCGCGGCCAGTGAGGATGCCAGTGTTTCGGTATCGGTGCTGAGCACTTCCTTGATGGAATCCAGATCCCCGCTGTTCAGCGCTTCGGAAAGCTTCGTGCTGAACTCGGAGAGTTTTCCGGCGTTGTTGTCGAGGGTGTCCGCGGTGGAGTTGAGCGTGTCCTGCAGGGCGGTCAGCTGGCTGTTCACGGTGGATGTGGTCGAGTCCAGGTCTCCGAGAGCGCTTTTCAGGCTTGATGCGGCGTTGGTCAACGATGTGGACAGGGTGCTTATGGAACTGGCGATGTTGTCGAGCTGCGGCTTGAGCTCATCGTCGTAGCTGGTCTTGACGCTGCTGACGGACGATTTCGCTTGGTCGACGAGTTGCTTGACCTGCTCTTTTTCCTGCGTTGCGTCGCTTACCTTGGCGTCGATTCGATCGGCGCTTTCGTTGATGGACGCAGCCAGATTGTTGAGTTGTTCGATGGTGGAGGACAGGTTCGTCTTGAACAGCTCCAGCGCCGACTTCGCGGCTTCCGGCAGATACTCGCTTCTGCTGAGCTCGTCGATTGCATCGTAGACCTTCTGGTAGCTTTCCGCGTGCGTGCTGATGTTCGACGCCTGATTGCGCAATGCGGAGGATGTGTCGCCGGCCTGCGTACCGACGTTGGAGAACAGCGAGTCCACGTCGTCCGACACGGTGGCGAGACCGTTCGCCGAACTGTCGAGCGCGGTGCTCAGCGCCTGCGTGCTGGTGCTGAGCGCGTCGGTCAGGTCTCCGACATTGCTGCTGGATTCCTTGAGCTGCTTTTTCGCGTCCTTGGTGTTGCTCTTGACCTGTTCGAGCAGCTGATTCGAGCTGTTGAGCATGGTCTGCGCGCTTGACGTCAATGATACGAACGTACGCAGGGTGGCGGCGGAATCGTTGAGCGACTGCGCGAATTGCGTGATGTTGCCGTTGAATTTGCTCAGCTGGCTCTGCGTTTCGGGGTCGTCGATCGCATCCGCGAGCTGCGTGGCTATCTCCAACGCCGTGCTGGTGAGCGTTTCCGAGAACGTCTCGTTGATCTGCGCGGCCACGGTGTCGGCGCCCTGCCCGGTGATCTTCGGGGCGAGCGCGTTCTTCTTCTCGTTGTTGTAGTAGGTGAGCGTCGCGTGATCGCCGTCCGACGTGAAGAAGGTCATCATGTTGGTGCTGAAGTCCTTCGGGATCACCACCGCGGCATAGTATTTGCCTGATTTGGTGCCGTCGATGGCGTCCTTCTTGGAGGTGAAGGTCCAATCGAGCTGGCTGTTGGCACGCAAGGTGTTGACCACTTGGTCGCCGATGTTGATCTTCAGCGGAATGAGGTCGGATTTGTATCCTTCATCGTTGTTCGCCACGGCGAATTTGAGGTTTCCGGTATTGGAGAATGGATCCCAGCTGGCCGCCACGTTGAACCAAGTGAACAGGCCGGGGATCACCACCAGTCCGATCACGATGATTATGGAGACCACATTGCTGGTGAGACGGCGGACGTCGCCTACGAACAGTTTCCAGATGTTCCTCATGCGTTGCTCCTTTCGTCGTTTTCGGTGTTGGTTGTGTTGTTGTCTGTGTTGTTGGTTGTGTCGGTTTCGCTTGCTTCGGTTTCGAGGGTTATTGCGATGGATTCGGTGATCTCATCCGTTTCGCTGGCTGCGTTTCCCTCGGCGGTGTTCATGTGCTGTGAAAGCATGGCGACGCCGTCGGACTGCTCCTCCGCATGCTTGAGCTCGGCTTTGCGCAGCAATTTCTGCCGTTTGGCAAGTCGGGCACGCTTTTTACGGCGCATATGCTTGGCCTGGCGTTCCATGATCAGACTCTGGATCGCGTCGTCGCTCAGGTTGCCGAGCTCCACTTGGCGTTCCAGGCTGTAACGCACGTATTCGATGATTACCAGGAAGCCGATGATGAGCAGTATCCACAGCATCCAGGTGGCAAGCACCACCACCTTTTCTCCGGTGGTCATCGAGAATACGAGTATGAGCACGATCGGTACGACGAATCCTGCGATGAGCGCGCCGCGCTTGAGCTTCGGATACAGCATGGCGAATCTGCTTGCCTTCTCCTCGATGGCTTCGCGGTATCCACCCTTGTCGGCCAGCACTTGAATCGCCTGGGAAACGTTGTATCCGCGTTCCTTGAGCTGCACTTCCTCGCCGATGATCATGTCGCTTTCCGCGATCTGCCGTGCGAACAGCTTGTTGAGGTTGGTGAACAATGGTCGGACGAACAGCCCGATGAAGAACGCCGCGGCGGCGAACAGCAGCAGTGCGCCGATCGACTTGAGCCAGTGATCGTTGTAGAATCCGGCGATGGTCTCGCGGAACGCGTCGATCGAGTAGCTGAACGGCACGAACGGATACACCATTCGGAAGAACGTCGACATCATTTCGATCGGGTAGAGGCCGGAAGCGCCTGGAATCTGCACGATCACCAGTGCGATGCACAAGCCCTTGCCCACATGCATGAACGTGGTGGACAGCGCGTAGGTGATGCTGAGATACACCAACGATGTGATCACGCCGGTCAGACAGAACAGGAAGGCGTTTTCGGTCTGCACGCCGAGCATGAGGTCGCCGACGGTGCATAGCACACCTTGTATGGCGCCCATCACGCCGAGCAGCAGGTAGCGGGCGATGTACTTTTCCTTTGGTGTGAGTTCGAGGTCTTCGAGGCCTTCGTCATCCACTTCCACCTTAAAAATCACCACGAAGGCGAACGCTCCTACCCACAATGCCAGGTTGGTGAGCAGTGGGGCCATGCCCGAGCCGTACGAGTTGAGCGGATATACGTTTTCGGTTTTCAACACTGTTGGCGATTGCATGAACGAAGCGATCTTCTCGGTGTCGAGATCGCTGATGCCGGTCACGCCTTGCAGCAGATCCGCGGTGCCCAAGGCCTTCAGATCGGTGCTGATGGTGGTGAGTTTGGTCTCCACCTTCGCGAGCTGCGAGTCGGTGCTGGTCAGCGCGGTCTGCGCGTTGGCCGCAACCTGGTCGAGCTGGTCGAGGACGGACGTGGTCTGGCTGACGACCATGTCCTGGCTGGTCACCGTGCCGGACAGCGTGCCTGCGGTGGCGGCCAGCGAGCTGAGGCCGGAGTTGAGCTGCGGCATCGCGCCCGTGTTGATGGTGTTGCGTGCGGTGTCCACGTTCTTCAGCAGATCCTGCGTGCCGGTGTTGAAGTCCGTGGAGAGTTTGGACACGCTTTCGGATGTGGCCGTGGTGTCGTCGCTGAGGGTTTTGAGGTCGTCCAACGTATTCGCGGCGGTGTTGTTGGTCTCTTCCAGCTTCTTGATTATCTGCTGGTATGACGTATCGTCGCTGACCGATTTGAGCCGTTCGATGAGTTTCGCATTGGAATCGGTGACGGATTGCATTTCGGATATGGCCTGGCTGGCGGTTCCGCTGGCTTGGGATACGGCGGATGAGACTTTGTTGATGCTTGCGGTGGACTGGCTGGCCGCCTGAGAGGCGAGTCCGGAGCCGGTTTCGATTGCGCTGTTGGCGTTGGCGGAGAACGTGTTCAGCGTGTTCTGCGCGCTGGTGATGACCTGCGACGTGCTGGCCAGTCCGCTGCTCGCCGCCGCCGTGGCGATCTTCACCTCGTTGATGGCGTTGCGTGCGGATTGCGTTTTCTGAGGAATGTCGGCCAACTGCCCGTTGAGGCTGCTGATGGTGGAGCGGATGTCGCTTACCTTCTGCCTGGTTTCATCAAGCTTGCTGGTCGTCTCATCGGCGATTTTGCTGCTGTTGGCGTTGATGGTTTCGTTGGCGGAGTTGAGTGCGTCGGAGAGCACTTCGCTGACCGTCGATACGAAGGTGTTGTTGACGGTGCGATCCACGGTCGTTGCGCCCAGGTCGGTGATTTTCGGAGAGACCGGGCTGGATTTCTCGTTCACGTAGTATTCGAGCGTCGGCCTTGTGCCGTTGTTGTCGAGCACACCGGCGAGGTTGTCGCTGAAGTCGGAGGGAATGATGATCGCCGCATAGCAGTTGCTGGACTTCACCGCATCCAAGGCTTCGTCCTCGCTCATGAACTGCCATCCGAGCTGATCGTTGTTCTTGAGGGTCTCTTCGATCTGGTCGCCGAGATTCACGGAGCCGAGTAGTTCGTTGTCCGTACCCTTGTCGGAATTGGCCACCGCGACTCTGATGCCGTTGGTGTTGCCGTACGGGTCCCAGAATCCGTAGACGTTGAACCATGAGTACAGCGGTGGAATGAGAATCAGGCCGATCATGATGACCCATGCGGTCGGCACGGTGATCAGTCGTTTGAAATCTCGGCGCAGAATCTGCAGCACGTTGCTCATTGGCAGGCATCCCCTTGGTCTGGTTCGCTCAGGTGTCGAAGTAGATCGCATAACGATACGCTACGCGTAGCGCTACGCCTCACGTATCGTAATACGGGGTCTGGAACAAGTCGACTTGACGGGATATCGCTTTCAGGAAACGTCCAAAAACCTTGCAGAAACCGTTTCGTTTGCGCTCAGCAAAGGCGAAAAAGACTGTTGTTCAATGCGACTAACGACGTAAATGAACCATCCCCACGCTTCACGAAAGGAGCGATCATGACGACTGCGGCGGAACATGCCACACAGCAACGCAAGCCGCGTGGCGGCAATCGCAATCTCGGAAAAATCATCGCCATCGCTGCGGCGGTATCACTCATATCCGGTTTCGGAGCGGGCGCGGGCGTGACCGCGGTGCTCAGGGCGAGCGCCAGCAGTCAGCAATCCTTCCAAACATTGATGGGCAACGGCGGCGGCGCCAACACCACGACCTACGACTACTCTGGCAGCTACTCCGGCGCGCTCACCGCGGACGGCGAGGAAGTGAGCTCCGACGGCGAGACCATCACCGCAAGCGACAGCGACCAGAACGCGGCGCTCGTGCAGAACGGCGGCACGTTCACCATCACCTCGGGCGAACTCGTCAAATCCGGAGACAGCGACAACGCCGACAACTGCAACTTCTACGGCACGAATTCGGTGCTGCTGGCGGTTGGTGAAAACTCCAAAGCGGTGATCTCCGACTCCTCCATCACCGCAACAAGCTCCGGCTCCAACGCGATCTTCTCCACCGACTCGGCGACCGTCCTCGCCAACAATGTGACCATCTCCACATCATCCGACAATTCGCGCGGACTCGACGCAACATATTCCGGTTCGGTAGTGGCCAATAAAATGACCATCTCCACGCAGGGCGACCACAGCGCGACGCTCGCCACGGATCGCGGCGGCGGCTCGATATCCGTCACCGACTCCACGCTCAACACGGCGGGAAGCGGCTCTCCGCTGCTGTATTCCACCGGAGACGTTGAAGTGTCGGGCGTGACGGGAACCGCCACCGGAGCGCAAATCGCGGGCATGGAAGGCCTCAACACCATACTCATCAACGATTCGACGCTGGAAAGCACCAATACCGGCACGACCGGATCCGATCCGGTGGCCAACGGCGTGATTATCTACCAGTCCACCTCCGGCGACGCGGAAACGTCCACCGGCGAGCATGCCACCTTCCAGGCCAAGGATTCCACCCTGAAATCGGCGATCGAATCCGGCTCCATGTTCTACTTCACCAACACCACGGCGGATGTGGTGCTCTCCAACACGGAACTCGACTTCGACTCGTCCGCGGCGAACCTGATCCTCGCCGCAGGCAACGATGCGAATAGCTGGGGTACCGCCGGCTCGAACGGCGCGACGGTGAACTTCACCGGGCGCTCGCAGACGCTGGAAGGCAAGGTGAGCGCGGACACCATCTCCAGTGTGACGCTCAACCTGCTGGAAGGCTCCACATGGACCGGTTCTGCCGAAATCACCGAGAATTCCGCCGAAACGCAGACCACGGACGCTCCGATCACCGTGAACGTCGACGGCACCTCCACATGGGTGGTCACGTCCGATACGACCATTTCCGCGCTGAATGTGGCCTCCGGCGGGTCGGTCGTGGACTCCTCCGGCCGCACGGTGACCATCGTCGCGGGCGGCAAGACCGTGGTCTCCGGCGATAGCGACATCACCGTCACGGTCACCGGTTCGTACGGCACTTCCGTGGAAACCGAATCCGAAACGGAACTGAGCTCGGATGTGATCGACCGCAGCTCATTCGACGAGCAGTTCGGCACCTCGACGACCTGGAGCCTGTGACGGGTGCGCGAATCGCGCAGGTTCCTGCCAATCCCATCGTTTCCATCGTTATTCATCGTCTCAATCATCTGACCATGTCACGCAATCCGCAATCAAAATTCGTAACCAAGGAGCAATCATGACGGACTTCAATCTCAATAATCTCAATAATCTCAACAATGCCAACAACGGCAATGCCAACAACGGCAATGTCAACAACGGCAATGCCAACAACGGCAATGCCAACAACGGCGGAACCGACGCGTTGAACACGCTGAACGATGCCTCCAGTGCCAATGCGGACTCCGCGTGGACCGCTTCGCCGGAATACGCTTCCGCCCAGCCGGCGCAGTATTCCGCGGCCGGGCAAACGCAACGGGCGTCCGCGAACTCGAATCCCGCCTACTATGCGTCGGCGTACGGGCAGGACCGGCAGACCGGTTCCGGCCAGCAGTACTCCCAGCAGTACTCCCAGCAGTGCTCACAGGAATATTCGCAGCAGAATCCGCAGTACTTCAATGGGCAGAGTAATGGGCCGGCGAACGGTCAAACGAATCCGGCGTTTCAGACGAAAGCCGCCGCGGGCACGAATGGCGCGAAAAAACCGTCGCTTGGCGGCAAGATCATCGGAATAGTTGCGGGAATCAGCCTGTTATGCGGTCTGATCGGCGGTGTCGGCGGAGCGTTTGCGGTGAACGCGCTGTCCGGATCCAGCGAACCTCAGATGAGCCAGCAGGGAGGCCCCGGTGGTCAGGGCGGCGACTCCGACGGTCAGATGGGAGGCCCCGGTGGTCAGGGCAGTGATTCCAATGGCCAGATGGGTGAGCCGCCGAGCGGTCAGCCGGGCCAGAATTCCGACGGCCAAGGTGGTTCCGGCCAGTCTGGTTCCGGACAATCAGGCGATTCGAATGGCTCGGGTAACTCCGGTGGCTCCACCGGCTCAGGGCAGTCGAACGATTCCAACGGATCGAACAGCTCCAGCGGGTACTACGGCTCAACCGATTCCGACGCCATCACCAGCTGACGCGCTCGCCGGCCAACATGATTTCCGGTTGACGCAAGTCCACCATCCAAGCCGTTCCCCAAAATCGTGGGGAACGGCTCTTTTTGTTGGCCGACATGAGTCGATCCTCATCAATCCTCTTTAAAAATGGAGGTTCCCCGTATTTCGTCGATCGCACTGTCGGTCTGCGATATTGCCTACGGTTGATAGCGTGACCGATATGGAAAAACGTGAACAGAGCGAGGCAATCGCGGTAAAAACGCAACTCGACGCCATGGAAATCGGCGATGCGAATACTGAAATCGACAATCCCGCCGATCGCAGATTGCCTCTGATCTTCCGCATCTTCGGCTTCATCATGCTTGCGGAAGGCGTGATGGCGCTGCCGGCGATCGTTGTTTCCTGCCTGGCTGTGGCGCATGCCGTGATCGACGGGCGTATGCAGATCGACGCGGTCAACCTCACCACCATTCTTGAATCGCTCCGTGCGGCTGTTCTGGTGACCGACACGATCACGTTGTCGATTTTCGGTGTGCTGCTGATTCTGAACAAGCGCAGACATGTGGCGCAGTGGACGTACGTGCTGATTCCGCTCGTCGTGTTCGAAGGCCTGCTGGCTCTGGCATTGCAGGGTTTTGGAATCGATCTGCTTGGTCCGGCGCTGAAACTGTCCGCGTTGGTGGTGTTGCACATCATCGCCGACCCGTCGCTTCGGGATGAGCGCCGTCTGAAGTTCGCCCTGCGTGAAATGGACGCGCGCAGCGAGTACGAAGAGGCCGTTTCCGTGGGCATGGCCGGTCGTGATATGACCGGCAAGGGCTATATTTCCTTGGATTTCTTCAACCTGTTCTGGCTGTTCGTGTTCGCCTGCGTATTCGGCCTCGTTGTGGAAACCGTGTACCACTTCATCCTGTTCGGCGAATATCAGGATCGTGCCGGCTTTTTGTGGGGGCCGTTGTCGCCGATCTACGGCTTCGGGGCTGTGCTGCTTACGGTGCTGCTCAACCATTTGTGGCGGTCGAATTGGCTGCTGATCTTCTGTTCCAGCGCGGTGATCGGCGGCGCGTTCGAATATTTCACCAGCTGGTTCATGGAGACGTCGTTCGGTATTCGCGCGTGGGACTACACCGGCAAATGGTTGTCGATCGATGGTCGTACGTCGGGCAAATACATGTTTTTCTGGGGATTGCTCGGCTTGGTTTGGGTCAAATTGGTGCTGCCGTACATGCTGTCCATGATTCAACGCATTCCGTGGAAGATTCGCTATTCGCTGACGGTGGTATGTTTCGCGCTGATTTTCGTTGACGGAATCATGACGTTGATGGCGTTGGACGCATGGTATTCGCGTATGGCCGGCATTGCGCAGAATTCGCCGGTTTCGCAGTTCTTCGCCACGTATTTCGGCGATGATTTCATGGCCAATCGATTCCAGACCATGACGCTCGATCCGTCTTCCGCCGGTCGTCGGTAGGTTGGCTTTGCGGAAAATTAGATGCCACGCCTGGGTTCTGCTGAGCTGAGCTGGGCTGTGTCGGGTTGTGCTGTGTCGGGTTGTGCTGTGTCGGGTTGTGCTGTGTTGGGCTATGCCTGGTTGGGTTGTGCTGTGCAGTGCCGGGCTGTACTGTGTTGGGCTATGCGTGGGTCATGTCGACTGCGCTATGTATGAGTCATGTCGGGCTATGCCGTACTGTGCTGTACCGTGCCGGGCTGTGCTGTGCAGTGCTACGCTATGCGGCGAAGCTCTGGGCCAGTTGCTTGATGAGGTCCGGGCGATGTCCGCTCCAAGAGGAATTCGGCGAGATGACCACGGGAATCTGCTTGAATCCGGCGTCCCTGATCTGCTTGAAAGTGCACGGGTTCTGGGTCAGATCCACGGCCACGTATTTCACGCCGAGTTTGGAAAGCTCTTGTTCGGTGGCTTCGCATTGCGGATTGCTTGGATTGGTGAAGACGGTAACGGTCATCGATTCCTCCTTTTTGCTCAGCCACGTGTTCTGTTGTTTCGTGCCGTATCTCGTATGCGGCCACACTCTAGTGTACACACTACCGGTAGTGGTGTGTTGCGAGTTTCGCTACTGCATATAGTGGGGAAATCCCCATATTACGGAAACAATGCGAACATTTGTTCGAATGTCTGACCAGACTATCATTTTCCATGAATCGGCGCGCCGTGTCCGTCCGGATGCCTATTGGGGCGGATGGCATGTTGCGATCGTGTGCAGATCGGTCTTCGGACGAATCGATCCTGATGTGTCTGGGTTGGGATGAACTCATCAATCCGAATAATCTGGCCGGTGCGTTGTGTCTGATGTGTTCGGGCTGGGGCGGACTGTTGGTCTTGGTGGTTGTCGGCCGTGGTGGACTATCAATTCTGATGATTGTCGGGCCGGGGTGAATCGTCTTTTAGACACTCGCTGTGGCGTC
Organism: Anaerovoracaceae bacterium; assembly: GCA_963598975.1. Classification (GTDB taxonomy): domain Bacteria; phylum Actinomycetota; class Actinomycetes; order Actinomycetales; family Bifidobacteriaceae; genus Bifidobacterium. Next base: position 8,713 of record CAVBVU010000009.1, on the reverse strand, counting down.
TGGTCTGAAAGTGTTGTATACTGATTTGCTGTTGCCCCTCTAGCTCAACGGTTAGAGCAGCGTCCTTTTAAGTCGTGGGTTGTGGGTTCGAATCCCACGGGGGGTACCGCTCAAAAGTCCTGAAGACCTTCGCGATTGTTGGTTTTCGGGACTTTTTTTGTTTATGCCGTGCGGCGGGGTTCCGTAGACTGTGGCCAAATGGGGGCATGGTCGAAATGGTGTATGCGGGTGACGCTGGGGCCATTCGATGGTGTCCGGATATTGCGTGCTTCCGTGTGAAGTTCGGGTGGGGCTATGGGTCGAAATGCACCGCGAAGCCCTTGTTTCGGCACGTTTGACGGTCCGCCGCCTGTGGAACACCCGATCGCGCCGGAATGCACTGCGATAAAAGCCGCCGTGTGCCGCAGTCTCGGGCGCGTATCGGCGGCACGCCGGACGGTCCAGAGCCTGTGGAACACCCCGACAGCACCGGCCACATCATCCGGCAGTCCGGACCGCGACGCCGAATACGGGCAGGTTCGCGTCGTCACGGAGATGCTTCGGCGGGTCGACCATCCCCGTAACGACGCAAACGGGCGGGTTTACGTCGGTACGGGAATGCTTCGGCGGATTGGCCGTCCCCATGCCGACGCGATCAGGAGGGTCCGCGTCGTTACGGGAACAGTCGCGCGGCCCCATTCGGGCTATGGGCCGAAACACGCCCGGATGCGCCATCCGACGGGACGCCCGGGCGTCGCATGCCCGCATATGGGGCCGTTGATTATGAAACCGTAGGCCAGGATGTGTCTGACGGGCGTCGTCCGACGGACGCCCGTGCCCCGTCACGCCAAAGAAGCCCGGGACGGCGCGTCGATCCAGTCCGAAAAAACGGCGGGTCCTGATCCGACCGGACGGAACGTCCCGCCCGCGCCCCCTCTTCCGGCCACAACCGGGAGATACGCCCGTTTCCCGGGGTTGGGGCCGAAAAGGGTACGCTTTGTTGTGTCCCGCGTTTCTCAGGCGATTAGGAAACGGCGGAATTCCAACGATTTAGGATTTGCGTGCCGGCGTGGTCTGCGTGCAGGTCGGCCCCGACCGGGAGATATGCCCGTTTTCTTGGGGTTGTGGCTGAAAGGGGGTATGTGTCGTCTTGTTTCGAGTTCTTCACTTGATACGAGAGTGGCGGAATTTCAACGATTTGCGATTTCGGAATCGGAGTGGTTTGCATCCGTTCCAGCCCCAACTTGGGAGATGCGCCTGTTTCTCGCGGTTGGGGCCGGAGATGCGGTTCGCCGCGCCTCGAATCTTTTGCATAATGCATAAAGAGGTTATTTGCGATTCATGGCAAAACGGTCGTGCGGATTTCTGACGGACTGTGTGGATTTCTGAGGGTGTCGTGTGGATTTCTTGGCCGGTCGTGCGGATTCACGCTAAGTTGTGCGGATTCATTATGAGGATTTTCTGCCAGATAGGCTCGGAATCGGCGGCTTTTAGCCCTAAAAAGACCGTTTCCGGACGGTTCTGGGCTGTGAACAATCCGCACGCCTTGTCAGAAATCCACACGACTTAGTGAGAATCCGCACAGTATTGCAGGAATCCGCACGCTCCAATGAAAATCCGCAAACACTATTCAGAATCCGCACGACTTACTGAAAATCCGCACGACTTACTGAGAATCCGCACGGCTCGCTGAAAATCCGCACGGCCAGCCTCCAGCGTCAGTTGAAGCCGACGACGTGTTCCGCGAGGAAATAGCCCTTGCGAATCACGAATCGTCCGGCCGATCCGTGCAGATTCAGCGCGCGGGACATCGCCTTTTTGCGTACGTCCTCATAAATGGTGGGCGAGTAGGCCTTGATGTCGGCCCACATGTCCTTCTTCTTCTGATAGTTCTCGGGATCTTTCGAAAGAATCATGAACACGCTGGCCACGGAGCTTTCAATCGCCAGGAAGTGAATCATGTAACGGTACAGACCGTCCGGCACGGTGCCGCGTTCCGGAGTGGCCCTCACCATGCACTGGTTCACCAGTCGCAGCTGGTCCACGCGGCGGATCATCACGTCGGTCTGTACGCTCTGGCCGTCGCGTCCGATGAAGTAGTGGTAGAACGGCGTGTCCAGGTATTCCATGGTTTTGACCCACGGGAACGGCTGGTACGCGTAGATGAAGTCCACGTAGAACGTGTGCTCGGGCAGCTTCATACCCGACTGCCGTACCACTTCGGTGCGGAACGTCAACGCGTGCATGAGAATGTATTCGGACAGTCCGAAATGGCCAAGATCATCCCAGGTGAGTCGTTTCCCGGCTTCCATCGCACGACGGAAATTCACCACGTGCTTGTTGCGTTTGCCCACTTTGTCGTACACATAATTGGTGACGAGCATGTCGATCGGTTCGTTGGATTTGGCTTCCCTGCGGAGCACGGTCATCACCTGTTCCAGCGATTCCGGTCCGACCCAGTCGTCGGCGTCCACGACTTTGACGTACATGCCGCTCGCGGCCGCCACTCCGGTGTTGACTGCGCCGCCGTGGCCTTTGTTTTCCTGATGGATGGCGCGGACGATGCCCGGATGACGGTTTTCGAATTTCTTCGCCATTTCCAGTGTTCCGTCGGATGAGCCGTCGTCCACGATCAGTACTTCGATGTCGTCGTTGCGCTTCGTTGCGATCAACGATTCAACGCACCTTTCCAGGTATTCCGTCATGTTGTATGCGGGCACCACGAAGGTGAGCGTTTTTTTCTCCTGCATGATCTTCCTTGAGTTAAACCGCGATGTCTGTGGTGTTGTGCGGTTGCGTTTCGTAACGGAACCAACCTAGCACCTTGTATGGCTCGGGGGAATGCTTTATTGCACAAAAGGCACAATGGTGTTCGTGAATTGCGCCGTAAGTTTTTCCGGAAGACATATTCGTTGACGTTTTGTTGTCATACGTCAGTTTTGCGACGCTGGTTTTACCATGCGGTTGTATGAGCATAGTGTGGCTAAGTAGTCGGTGAGTCTGTGCCGATTTCGCCGATTTCGCGCTCCCCATCAGTGTTTTCCGACGTGTTTTCCGCCGTGCGCTTCGACTTCGCCGCTTTTCCGCTTTCGAAACGCAGCTGCGGCTTGGCTTCCATTCGGCTGAGGCCATACCATGCCAGATTCACGATGTGCGCGGCCAGTTGCTCCTTGCTGATCTTGCGCTGATCGGCCCAGAACTGGCAGGTGTATGCGGTCATGCCCACGAGCATCTGCGCATAGTAGGGAACACCCTTGGCCGGCAGATGCTGCCGCTTGAACGCTTGGGCGAGAATGTCTTCCACGCGCATGGAGATGTCTCCCAGCAGCGAGCTGAACGACCCCGCGGGATCGGTTTTCGGTGAATCGCGGGTAAGCACGCGGAATCCGTCGGCATTCTCCTCAACGTAAGTGAGCAGCGCCATGGCCGCACGTTCCACAATCTGACGGGGGTGCGCCTGCGGATCGGACAGCGCATTGACGAGCACGTCGGTGAGTGCACGCATCTCACGGTCCACCACCACGGCATACAGCCCTTCTTTGCCGCCGAAGTGTTCGTACACAATCGGTTTCGAGACCTTGGCGGTCGCGGCGATCTCTTCGACGCTTACCGCTTCGAATCCCTTCGCGGCGAACAGAGACCTGCCGACCTCAATAAGCTGTTCGCGCCTTTGAAACGACGTCATCCTGGATGTGTTGGCCATAATGGCCAGTTTTTCACGCCCTATGGATGTGTCGGGCCGTTGCGTTCGTTTTGCGTGAAACGGTTCGCAAGACCTAGATCGTGCGATTTTGCAACGGCTTCCGTCGGTGTCCGTTGTGCTTTTTAGGCTGTGATTATGGATACGAATGTGATTATTGCGGTTGTTGCCGTCATCGCGATCGCCGCGATTGTTTTCCTCGGTTTCTGGTGGTTCGGAAAGACCCGCAGCAATGCTGTGAGCAAATCCACCGAAGATGCCAAAGTCAAGGCGGATGCCCGTCTTGCGGCGGAACGGGCTGCTGAAAGTGCGGCCAAGAAGGCTGCGGAAACGTCATCTGCAGCGGCTGAGAATCGTAAGGAATCCGCTTCCGGAAACGTGAAGGATTCGGAATCCGCGGAAGAGCCCTCTCATGGAAAGTCGGAATCCCAGCAGAACAAGCCCGCCCACGAACCGACCATTCCCGCAGCATCCACTACCGAAAAGCCGGAATCCGCCGGCTCCCGTATGCAGCGTCTCAAGGCCAAACTCGCCAAGTCGGGCAATCCGTTCGGCAAGGCGTTGTTCAATATCCTTGCCAAGGATCAGCTGTCTGAAGCCGATTGGGAGGATGTGGAAGACACGCTGCTGCTTGCCGACGTCGGCGCTGAAGCCAGCGAACAACTGGTTGAGGAGTTGCGCGCGGACGCCCGCATCGCAGGACAGTCCGATCCGGGGCAGGTGCGTGCCGCTTTGCGGGACAAGCTGCTGAATCTTGTCGGCACTGATGTGGACCGTCGTCTCAACGCCAACAAAGAGGATGCGAACAAGCCGAGCGTCATCATCATGGTCGGTGTGAACGGCACCGGCAAGACCACCACCGCAGGCAAGCTTGCACGTCTGTTCGTGGCCGACGGCAAGCAGGTCGTTCTGGGCGCGGCCGACACCTTCCGCGCCGCAGCCGCGGATCAGCTGGAGACTTGGGGCGCCAAGGTGGGCGTTCCGGTCGTGCGTTCCGACAAGGATGGCGCCGACCCGGCTTCCGTGGCGTTCGAGGCCAGCGGCAAGGCCAAGGAAGCCAACGCGGACGTGCTGATCATCGATACTGCCGGCCGTTTGCAGAACAAGGCCAATCTTATGGACGAGCTGGGCAAGATCCGCCGCGTCACCGAGAAGAATCTTCCGGTCGACGAGGTGCTGCTGGTGCTCGACGCCACTACGGGCCAGAACGGCATGACGCAGGCCAAGGTATTCGCCGAAGCGATCGGCATCACCGGCGTGGTGCTTTCCAAACTTGACGGCTCCGCGAAGGGCGGCATCGTGATTTCCGTGCAGAAGGAGCTCGGCGTTCCGGTCAAGCTCGTCGGTCTTGGCGAGGGGCCGGACGATCTCGCACCGTTCGATCCGGAAGGCTTCGTCGACGGCATTCTCGCCTGAGAGCGGTGCGAACGCCTGAGACCAGTGCGGATGCCTGATGCGGCATATCTCGCCTGATGCACGTGATGCTGTGATGCTGTGATGCTGTGATGCACGTGACACAGCACGCCCATCCGATGCCGGCAGACATACCGTCTATCGGTGGCTGATGCGTTCGTCCGAAGCCGTCCATGCGTTCCGCGTAATCGTCCATTTTGGCGATTCCCGACGATTCGCGGCATGAAAAAAACATGAAACATTCCCGACCATCTGCCCATAGATGGTCGGGAATGTTGATTTTTCGCCGTTTACGTATTTCCTTAAGTGGATGACCATTCGTCGATTGGTGTAGTGCACCCCTTCAGACGTTACGTTGCTGTAACACTTCGTAACGTTGAGTAAACGCGGGCGGCGTTCCATACCATTCTGTCAACCCCATGCGTGGGGCAGGAATTTGTGAATAAGGAAATGAAAAAGAGAGGGAGGGCAACATGGGTCAGCTTGATTCTGGAAATGCTGCGTGGATTCTGACTTCCGCGTCACTTGTGTTCCTCATGACGCCGGGCGTGGCGTTTTTCTATGGTGGCATGGTCCGTGCGAAGGCCGTGCTGAACATGATGATCATGGAGGCGGCCGCACTGTCCGTCACCATGGTCATGTGGGTGCTGTGGGGCTGGTCCATCGCATACGCCGGAACTTCGGTCGGCGGCATCTTCGGTGACCCGGCAACCGGCTTCCTGCTGAAGGACACCATGGTTTCCGATGACGGCGTCTTCACTTCCGCCGCACTGAATTCCAACAACTACCCGGTCAGCGTGGATGTGGCATTCCAGTCCGCGTTCGCCATGATTACCGTCGCTCTTATCTGCGGCGCCATCGCGGAACGCGTCAAGTACAGCACTTGGATGATCTTCGTCGCTCTGTGGATCACCCTCGATTACGCTCCGCTGGCCCACATGGTGTGGAATGGTGGCCTGCTGTCCGGTGACGGCGCCATCTCCCAGGCCATCGGCGCAGCCGCTCACGATTTCGCTGGCGGTACCGTCGTCCACATCAACGCAGCAGTCGCCGCTCTGGTCATCGTGCTGATCATTGGCAAGCGCAAGGGCTTCGGCACCCAGCCGTTCCGTCCTCACAATGTTCCGTTCGTCATGCTTGGCGCCTTCCTGCTGTGGTTTGGCTGGTTCGGCTTCAATGCCGGTTCCGCTTTCGCGGCCAATGGCACCGCTGGCTATGCTTGGGTCTCCACTTCCGCTGCAACCGCCGCCGCAATGCTGACCTGGGGCTTCACCGAGAAGATCCGCACCGGTCACTACACCGCCATGGGCGCCGCTTCCGGTATCGTTGCCGGCCTGGTCGCCATCACCCCGGCCGCCGATGTGGTCTCCCCGCTGTGGGCCATCGTGCTGGGCGGCATCGCCGGCGTGCTCACCTGCCTCGCCTGCGGCCTGAAGTTCAAGTTCGGCTATGATGACTCCCTCGACGTTGTCGGCGTCCATGGCGTCGGCGGCTTCACCGGCACCGTGCTCATCGGCTTCTTCGGTGAGGGCACCGGCCTGCTCGCCGGCGGCGATTGGCGTCAGCTGGTCGTGCAGATCGTGGTCGCACTCGTCGCCATCGTCTGGTCCGCCGTCATCACCGGCATCATCGCCTTCGCTCTTGAGAAGACGATCGGCTGGCGCGTCACCGAAGCTCAGGAAGTCGGCGGCATCGATCTTGCCGACCAGGGCGAACGTGCTTACGATTTTGCTGGTACTGCCAGCTCCGTCCTCAAGGAGGTGAAGTGAGATGAAGCTCATTACCGCTATCATCCAGCCCCATAAGCTTGACGATGTCAAGGAAGCCCTCGCTGCCACAGGCGTTCACGGTCTGACCGTGTCCGAAGCCAACGGCTATGGTCGCCAGCGCGGCCACACCGAGGTCTACCGTGGCGCCGAATACACCGTGGATCTGATTCCGAAGATTCGTGTCGAGGTGCTGTCCGACGACGCCGATGCCGAGACTCTGGTTGGCGTGATCGTCAAATCCGCCGGCTCCGGCACCATTGGTGACGGCAAGGTCTGGGTTGCCCCGCTCGATTCGGTGACCCGCGTGCGTACCGGTGAGACCGGTTCGGCCGCCATCTGATTAAAGGCTCCCGGGCTTTGAGTTCGGGTTATCAATAAAACAGGTCCCCGTACGTGCTTCGCGCCGTGCGGGGATTTCCATTTAAGGATGCATTATGACTTCAGCAGTCGATGGCCTCAAACAACGTTTCATGACCATGAGCCAGCCGGACCCGGATGGCGTTTACCGCAATGGCGCGAAAAAACGCAAGGCTCGTACGGAATTGGCCATGACGTGCCTCAAGGAACTGTGGAATGAGGCCTGTGAGGCGGTATCGTTCGACGTTCCTTCCTCCGGCATAGGTCTTGGCGCAGTGGGCTCTCTGGCCCGCGGACAGGTCGGACCGAGCTCCGACCTTGATCTGGTGGTGATTTACGAACCGCACGCGCTGACCGATCCGCAGCTCAACGAGCTGGCCAACAAACTGTGGTATCCGATTTGGGATTCCGGCCTTGATCTGGATCAGTCCGTGCGTACGCGGGCCCAATGCGAGTCGGTCACCGACCATGATCTGCCGGCCGCCATGGGCTGGCTGGATGTCGTTCCGATCGCCGGAGACGCCCGTTTGATCGAAGACACCGCGGTTTCGATTTTGGAACGTTGGCGCAAGGCCGCACGCAAACGATTGCCGGAATTGCTGGGGTCGGCCAAATCCCGACTTGACGGATTCGGGCGCATGGCATACATCAATCAGCCCGATATCAAGGAGGCTCGCGGCGGGCTGCGCGATTGCGTGCTGGTGTCCGCTCTTGCGGCGTCCTGGTTGGCGGACCGTCCGCACGGCAAATACGATGATGCCGTCGAACGATTGCTGGACGTGCGCGACTGCATCCACCTTGTGACCAACAAGGATACGAACATGCTGCTTTCGCGGCATCAGGCGAGGGTCTCGGCCATGCTCGGCCTGGCGGATCCCACGTTGCCTGAGGGGGATCGTGAGGCCGCTTCCATCGACGATTTGCAGACGCTGCTTGCCCGGGTCGGCCGCCAGGTCGCCTTCTCGCTGGATTCCACGGCGTCACGCGCCGAGCATTCGCTGACCCATGAGAAGCCGCGTTTCGCGTTCTTCCAAGTGTTCCAGCCGCGAGGTGGCGGCAAACGCCAGGCCCCTACCTTCGACGTGATCGCGCTCGGTGTGGCGAAGCATGAGGAGGAAATCGTGCTGGCTCCTGGAGCGGATCCGAAATCCGATGCGAAACTGGCGTTGCGCGTGGCCGTCGCCGCCGCGGAATCGGGATTGCCGATCGCTCCCGGCACGTTGCAGAATCTGAGGAAATGTCCGCTTGGCGACCGCGATTGGAGCGACGAATCGCGTGAACTGTTCCTGCGTCTGCTTGCGTCCGGAGAGAATCTGCTCGACGTGTGGGAGGAGATCGACTTCGTTGACATTCCGGGCAGACTTATTCCGGAATGGCTTGCCGTGCGCAATCGTCCGAGCGCGTCGGCCGCGCACCGTTACACCATCGACCGCCATATGGTGGAGGTGGTCACGAGACTTGGCCGTGAGACCCCGAGTGGTGGTCTGTATGACGA
>CAVBVU010000008.1:0-32154 GCA_963598975.1 Anaerovoracaceae bacterium | reverse complement strand
GCGTTCTGGTCGAGTCCTCCGGTGGAGGCTCCGGCCATATCGTTTTCAGACTTGATGGCAGCGTTGATCAGGGTCACGCGTCCGGCATCGGTGGAGCCGTAGCCCAGCGCGTACACATCGTCCAGGGCCAGTGCGGTGGAGCAGGTCATGGCGGCCGAGGAGCTCAGGCCCGATCCCAGAGGCACACATGACGAGAAGGCGGCGTCGAAGCCCTTCACCGTGTCGAAGCCGGCTTCCCGCAAAGCCCATGCCACGCCCACCGGATAGGCGGCCCAGCCTTCCACGCCGCCGGCGGCAAGACCGTCGAGGTCCGCCTCGGTAACGTTGTCCGGAGCCACGTCGGAGACCACGCGTACCGTCGTGTCTTCACGCGGCTTCAGCGCGATGAAGGTACGGTGCGGCAGCGCGATCGGCAGGCACAGGCCCGCATTGTAATCGGTGTGTTCGCCGATGAGGTTCACACGACCCGGTGCGGCCCACACTCCGGCGGGTTCCTCGCCGTATGCCGCCTTGAACAGATCGACGGCGATCTTCACGCCCTCGTCATGCGAGAGCGGCTCGATGAATTCAACATCAGTCATTGTCGTTTCCTTATGCTTGTCGCTGAGTTTCGGTCAGCCTTCGATATCGATCGGGCCAAGTTCGTGGAAGCGCTTGGCGATGAGTTCCGGCGTGGTGTCGGAGACCCAGGCGGCCATGCCGGATTCGGAGCCGGCGAGATACTTGATCTTGTTGGCCGCGCGGCGGAAGGAGAAGAACTGCAGGTTCAGGCGGTAGTTCTCACGGCGTGTGTCGTGGATCGGGGCCTGGTGCCATGCGGCGATGTACGGCAGATCCATGCCCTTGCCGTCGCCCGTATCGAAGAACGCGTTGCCGCGCTTCAGCAGGGTGGAGTACATCACGGCCAGATCCCAACGTTCCTGGTCGTTGAGCTGGTCCAAGGTGAGCACGTCGCGCACCGGGGCCACGTGCACCTCGAGAGGCCAGCGTGCGGCGGCCGGCACGTAGGCGACCCAGCTGTGGTTGCGCATGACGATGCGCTCCTCGGCTTCGATTTCGGCGTTCATGAGGTCCTTGAGCAGATTGCCGCCGGTCTTCTCATGGTAGGCTTCGGTGTGCTGCAGCTCGGCTTCCATCTTCGGCGCGATGAACGGATAGCAGTAGACCTGTCCGTGCGGATGCGCCAGGGAGACGCCGATTTCCTGTCCGTGGTTCTCGAACGGGAAGATCTGCTCGATGCCTTCCATCTTGGAGATTTCGGCTGTGCGGAACGCCCATGCCTCAACGACCGTACGTAGACGAGAGACCGGCAGATCGGCCGGCAGACCATCTTCGTCGGGATCGAAGCAGATCACTTCGCAACGGCCCGCGGCGAGCTTCTTCTCCCACAGCGGATTGCCGTCGACGTATTCGACGGCTTCGGAACGGCCCGGAACGCGAACCATCGACGGGAAGCGGTTCTCGAACACCACGACGTTGTAGTCGGTGTCCGGAACCTCGCCGTCCTGGTATGGATCGCCCGGCTTGCGCGCGGCCAGCGGATTGCCCTTGGCGGTGGCGCCCGGCCCCGCGGTGATCGGGCGGTTCATACGCGCGGTCGCCATCGGAATCCAATCGCCGGTCAGTGGATCGCGTCGCATTTCCGGAGCGGCGTACGGCACTTCCTCGCCGGCCGCATTGAGCTGGTTGGCGAATCGGTATGCCAGTTGACGCGGATCGTTGAGTTCGCGCGTCTTTGCGCCAGACACATACTCCGGATCGTCGTCGAGGTAGAAGAACGCGCGACCGTCGGCAAGAGTGGTCGGCGTGATACGAATGTGTTCCTTCGCGTACTCTCCTGGAGTGTAGTTGGCGAATTCACTCATTGTGATTACTCACTTTCCTGAATCGGCTCGGTCTGGTGCGCCAGCACGAGCTCTTTGACCAAATCCCTTGTTTTCCCAACCGAATCGGGATCGAGTCCATCATCGGTAATGACCGTGTCCACTTGGTCGAAGCGTGCGAAAAGCGACAATGAGGTGCAGCTCCACTTGGTGTGATCGGTCAAAATTATCGTGCGATCGGCAATATCCATCATTGCCATATCGGTTGCGGCCTCAAGCGAGTTCGGCATGAGGAAACCGCGCGGAATGGACACGGAATGCGTGCCTAGGAACACTGTGTTGACCCGCAGCGACGCCACCACCTTGTCGGCGATCGGCCCTACGAGCGAGTTGGAACGGGTGGTCACGCCACCGGTCACGATCACTTCCACGTCCTTCGATTCCAACGCCTGCACCAGTTCCGCCACCGGAATGGAGTTGGTGAGGATGGTGATTCCAGACGATTGCTGCGATTCGAGCAGATGCTGCGCGAACACGTAGGCGGTGGTGCCGCCACCGATGGCGATCACGTCGCCGGGCGCCACGTATTTCACGGCCTCCTGCGCGATGGCGTCCTTGAGTCCGATGTCCATCTGTGACTTTACGGAGAACAACGGTTCGCTGAGCAGCGTGCTCGTGGTGACGGCGCCGCCATGCACTCGCTTGAGCAGGCCCTTGTCGGCCAGATCGGCGATATCGCGGCGGATGGTCATGGCCGAGACGCCCAGTTCCTTGGACAATGCCGTGATGCGCACCGCACCGCGCGTACGTAGACGACTCAAAATCAGATGCTGACGTTGTGACGATATCATTCGAACATTATCGCACACATTCTCTCAAAAGAAAAACCGAGATGAGCGTTTCGTACATTTTTCACGGTACAAACGGCATGAAAAAGCACCCCTTGCCGTAGAAACGCACAAAATCGCACGTACTACGAATCTTAAGCCAAATCAGCCGAATCGCAATTCGAACATCGCAACATGCACCACAACATGCACCCGCGTCTCAATCGCCATCTCTTGGAATTCGTCATTTCGAGTGAGACAATGGGTAACCATGACGTATGTTTCTGAAAATTTTTGGCACGACGCGGTGAACAAAGCCACCACCGATCTTTTCACCTTCGGCTACAAGCACATCATCAAACCCCATTTTGTGTTCAACCAGACACCGGATGTAGCCCACAGCCAGATGATCGAGTTCTGCAGAGTCACCAAAAACATCCCCCCGCTGATGTGGCTGTGCCGTGAAATGCTCAACTACACCGATCCGGTGCTCGAAACCAACGTGATGGGCGTCGACTTCGCCAACCCGTTCGGCCTTTCCGCCGGTCTCGACAAGGATTGCGAGATGCCCGTCCTCATGGACAACGTCGGCTTCGGCTTCGAGACGGTGGGATCCACCACATCCCGCCCCTGCGCCGGAAACCCCCGTCCGTGGTTCCACCGCCTGCCGGAATACAATTCGATGATGGTTCACGTGGGCCTCGCCAACGAAGGCTCCGAAGTGGTGATTCCGCGCGCCGAAGCCGCATGGACCAAGGCCAAGGACCTCCAGATGTCGATTTCCATAGCCCGCACGAACGACGAGCTCACCGGAGACCTCGACGAAGGCATCGAGGACTACTGCATCTCGATGCGCCGCGCGGCCGGACGCAGCGCCATGGTGGAGGTGAACATCTCCTGCCCGAACACGATGGCCGGAGAACCGTTCAATTCAAGCCCCGAAGCGCTCGACCGCCTGTTCACCGAACTCGACAAGATCGACCGTCCGCAGCCCACGCTGGTGAAGATGCCGTTGAACAAGTCCTGGAAGGAGTTCAAGGATCTGCTTGATGTGCTTGCCGAGCACAACGTGCAGGGCCTTTCGATCGCGAACCTGCAGAAGGATCGTACCGGCATGAGCATTCCGCGCGATTGGGAAGGCGGCCTTTCGGGATCACCGTGCTATGCGGCCAGCAACGAACGCATCAGGCAGACCTATCGCGAGTACGGCGACCGATTCGCGATCGCAGGCATCGGCGGCGTGTTCACCCCGCAGCAGGCCTATGAGAAGATCCGTTCCGGTTCCAGCCTGGTCATGTTCATCAGCGCGCTGATGTATCGAGGTCCGCAGCAGATCACCGTGCTCAAGCGCGGCCTGGCCGATCTGCTCAAGAAGGACGGATTCGACCACGTTTCGCAGGCCGTCGGCATCGACGCCTGACATAGACGCGGTGGATACGAAAAATCGGCTGTGACGCCGGAACGACTTGCTTACGAGTCTCCGACATCACAGCCGATTTTCATTACGATTCAACCGGATTGATCGATTCAACCGGATTAATCGATTCAACCGGCCCATGCACCAACCGTATCAGCGGAACGCACCACGAATATACGGCGGCTGGTAGGGCGCTTCCTTCACAGGCACACCAAGCCTGGCCGCGGCCCGCAACGGCCAGTACGGGTCACGCAATGCGGCGCGGCCGATTTCGATCGCATCCACGGCACCCGACTTCATGATCTTCTCCGCCCGCTTCGGTTTGGTGATCAATCCCACCGCGGTGGTGGGAACACCCGCACGGGAACGTATCTGATCGGAGAACGGCACTTGATAGTCCGGCTTGACCGGAATGGTCACGTTGGGAATGATGCCGCCCGTGGAAACATCCACCAGATCGACGTCATGCTCCTTCAGAATCCTGGCCAGGTCAACGCTCTGGTCGAGATCCCAGCCGCCGGCGGCCCAATCGGTGGCGGAGATTCGCACCAGCAGCGGCATCGTTTCGGGGATCACGCCGCGAATGGCATCGACCACTTCGACCAACATGCGAATGCGGTTCTCGAACGATCCGCCATACTCGTCCTCACGCTCGTTGACGAGCGGGTCGAGAAACTGCGAAAGCAGATATCCGTGCGCGGCATGAATCTCCACCGCGTCGAAGCCAATGGCGAAAGCACGCCAGGCGGCATCTCTGAACTGGTTCACGATGGTGTGGATCTCGTCCACGCTCAACTCCCGCGGCTTGGCAAGGGATCCGAAGGCGTTCGCGCTCGGACATACGGTCTGCCATCCGCCGAATTCCTTAGGTACGCTGGCGTCTTCGAATCCAATCGAGAAGCATCCTGTGGAGCCTTTGCGCCCGGCATGGTTGAGCTGCACGGCCATGGTCGCGCCGGACTTCTTGGCATCGGCGACGATCCAATGCCATGCGTCCATCTGGGAGTCGCTCCACAATCCCAGATCACAGGGTGAGATACGGCCTTCCGGAGCCACCGCGGTGGCCTCCACGATGATCATGCCGAAGCCGCCCACAGCACGAGAGACGTAATGCTGGTAATGGAACGGCGTGGGAAGACCATCCTGCGCCAGAGCCGAATATGTGTCCATAGGCGGAAGCCAGATACGGTTGCGCACGGTCGTTCCACGCAGGACCATCGGTTCGAACAGTCGTACCGAGCCGTTCTTCCTTGACTTCTTTGATTTCTTGTCGTTGCCGCCCATAGCAACCTCCCTTGCAATCCGCCTGCCATACCACTATTTCCGGCATTACCTGCATTCTACGATGAACGCCCGTCGCTTGGACGGGCGTTCATCGACTGTTCGCATCGGCATGCGCTACGCGGCGCGGCAATTGCCGTTAGACCCGCGCGGGCTGATTCCTCCGCTGAATGACACGGAAATCACCGGCTTGTGGTGCTCTGTGATCCTCCACCGATCCTCGTCACCGTGGAGGATGTAGTGGAATATTTCGATGCAGCTTGTCCGTAATCATTGTCGATGGCCAGCTGTTTGCGTTCCGCATAGGCGTTCATGAAGTCACGCCACGCCGGTGCCGCGATGGTCGAACCGTCCCAATAGCTGTGGTATTCGCCGTTGATGGTGATGTTCTCGATCGGATGACCGACCGGGTTCTGCACATCGCCGACCAGCACGAAGGTAGCGATCTCGTTCGGAATGAAACCGCCGGTGGTCACCAGCTGGTTCTCATGCGTACCGGTCTTGGCGAACGTCTTGCGCCCGTTGGCCAGCTGGGTTACGGTTCCCGCGCCGTCGGACCTAGTCACACCTTGGTTCATGGCCCAGGCAAGGGTTTGGATGATTTCCGGATCGACCGCCTGATGGCAGTTCGCGGAAGGCACTTCAATATCGTTGCCTTCCGAATCGGTCACCTTCTTCAGCGCGATCGGATCGCACTGCACGCCATTGGAAGCGAACACGGCATAGATGCTGGCCATGGTCAGCGGAGACACGTTCACGTTTCCGACGAGCATTGCCGGCACGAACGACGTGGTCTGGTCGAGGGTCTCGCCGGTGTTGGCATCGTGGTAGCCGAGTTCGGTGGCGGTGTCCGCCACCTTGCACAGACCGATGATCGTGCCCATGGATGCCTGCGTGGTGTTGTGCGACCTCGCCAATGCGAGCGCCGGGGTTTCCGGACTCACCGTTCCGTTGGTAAGCGCGTTGGTCACGTTCCAGGTGTCGGTTCCGCCCGAATACCGGTCGCAGGCGAAGAGTGAAGTCGTATACTTGGTGGTGGTCTGCAGGTTCTCGTTGACGGAATGTCCCGCTTCCATCCATGCGACCAGGTTCACCGGCTTCCACGAGGATCCGATGGAGAAGCCCATGCCGCCGCCATCCACTCGATCCACCGCGTAGTTCATGGAATCCTTGGTTTGATCCGTCCTCGCGGCTTCGGTGGCGTCGTAGGTTCGGTTCAGGCCGAATCCCAGAACCTCGCCCGTCCCCGGTTTCACCGATGCCATGACTATTTCCATGCCTGACGCGTCGTCCGCAGGTATGGTGTTGCGTGCGGTTTCGTTGAGCAGCGTGTTGGCGTCGATGTCAAGCGTGGTCACGATCTTGAGGCCGCCTTCCTTCAGCAGCTTCTCTCGCGCTTCCTGCGTCTTGCCGAATTCCTCGGAGTTCAGGATCTTGTGCACCACGTAATCGCAGAAATATCCGGCATCGTAGTTCGCCGCCATGCAACCGGTCGAGACGGACTGGATATCCAGCGTGTCCACAAGCGGAGTGTTGACGGCCTCGTTGTATTCGTCGTCGGTGATGAATCCCTGTTCATGCATCAGCTGAAGCACGATGTTGCGCTGATTCTGCGATTCCTCCTGATTCGCCTCGACGGTGGGATCGTATGCATTCGGATTCTTGGTGATTGCCGCGATCGTGGCCGCCTGCACTATGGTGAGCTGGTCCGCGGTGGTGTTGAAGTATCGTTTCGCGGCCGACTGCACGCCGTACAGGCTGTTGCCGCCGAACTGCGCGATGTTCAGATATCCCTGCAGAATCTCGGCTTTGGAGTATTTCTTTTCCACCTGCACCGCGATCAGCATTTCCCTGAGCTTGCGTGCTATGGTATCTTCCGAAGCGTGGTACTGGGCGATCGGATCGTCGTCCTGCTCCGCCTGCTGGATAAGCATGTTCTTCACATACTGCTGCGTCAGCGAGGAACCACCCTGCTGGTCGCCTCCTTTGACGTAGGTTTGGAAGAACGCTCGGAACACGCCCTGCACATCCACGCCGCTGTGGGAGAAGAATCGCTTGTCCTCTCGCGCCACCACGGCCTGCTGCATGGCTTTGGAGATGTTCTTCAGCGGGACCACCTCTCGATTCTGATCCCAGAATTCCGTTATGACGGAAGTGCCGTCCGACGCGTACAGCGTCGACTTCTGAGGCAGGCTGGTCACGTCGAAGTCAATGCCCTCGACCGCGAGCGACGGCACGACGGCCTTCGCTACATTG
This sequence comes from Anaerovoracaceae bacterium, assembly GCA_963598975.1. Lineage (GTDB taxonomy): Bacteria > Actinomycetota > Actinomycetes > Actinomycetales > Bifidobacteriaceae > Bifidobacterium. Next base: position 24,550 of record CAVBVU010000008.1, on the reverse strand, counting down.
TTCATACCGAAAACGGCTGGTAGCAGGAACAGGCTTGTAGCCACGCCGCCTCCCACGCATAAGGTGACGTAGGTGATCACCAGCGTAAGCACACGTCGAGCAGTCAAAGTTTTCTTCTTGGGCATGCTGACCATTCTAAATTGGCGGGTCTACTAATCAACTACCCACACATCGCCAACACACGTTTCTCACAAAAACGTTGCAAATTCAAGGAATTCTGGGAATAAGCCGAAAGCGTCCATCCTCCGAAAGGTTCCTCCAAACCGCCACAGAACACACCCCTGCAAGGGGCCTTCCGACTTCCGCTATCTTCTCGATCTGCGGATGAGCATGCCCGGCTGGTAGATGATTATGGAACGCCCCTCACGCGCGATCCATCCGCGATTCGCGAAATCCGTCAACGCCTTGTTCACCGTTTCCCGCGAAGAGCCCACAAGCTGCGCCATCTCCTCCTGGGTCAGGTCATGTGGCACCTTCACACCCTCCTCGACCGGCTCGCCGAATCGCGACGCCAGATTCAGCAACGTTTTGGCCAGACGCCCGGGAACATCCATGAACACCAGATCGGAAATGCGCTCGTTGTTGTCTCGCATTCGGTGCGCCAGCACCTGCAGCATGTCCACCGCCACCTGCGGATGCTCGTTGAGCCAGGAGAACAACGCGTCATGCTCAAGCCAGACGACGCGCGTGCCATTGGTCATGGCCACCGCCGAAGCGGTTCGTGGTCCTCCGTGCGGGTCGAAGACCGGAATCTCGCCGAGCACCTCCCCATAGGCGTGGATGCTGAGCAGCTGCACACGCCTGTCGGATGACTGCCGGGTCAGTTTCACACGGCCTTCCTCCAGCAGGTACATGCGATGGTCGGTGTCGCCTTCGCGGAAGATGTAATCGCCTTTGTCGTATTCGGCGCGCTGCAGGCTTGGCAGCAGTTCCCGCGCCTGCTCCAGGGAAACCTGTTTGAACAATGCGGTGTGCAGCAATGTCGCGCTTTCGTTATTGATTCCGTTCACTTCGTTCGCAGAATCCACTCCACGCACCTCCGGCCTTTTCGATTTCGCCGATCGAGTCCTCCTCGACCGTTCGGGCTACATTGTAACTCGTTCGACGGCTTCGAGCAGATGTTTCACGATCCGCTCCCTGCTCATACCCGTCTGCGAGCGCATCGGATCGACCCGTTTCACCGCCGATTTCACGGCTTTGTCCGACATTTTCTCCCGTGATGTGTTCAATACGCGCGTCATTTTTTCCGCATCGATGTCGTAGGCGAGCGTCACGTGGTGCAGGATGGCTCCGGGTCCACCGTTTTTGGACGTAAATCTGCGTTGCGCCGCACCGCCGAGTTTGCCATGTTGCGTGGCTATGTCGTTAAGTCCGGAGAATCGCACGTCGAGGCCGATTTTCCTGAGGGCTTCCACCAGCCAGTAGTCGCAGAGTTTGTAGGAGTCCTCTATGCTCATGCCGTGCGCGAATTCGAGGGGCGCGTACAGCGAATAGGTGATGGTGTTGCCGGGTTCTATGAACATGGCGCCGCCGCCCGTGCACCGCCGTACCACTTGGAATCCTTCGGCTTGCGCGATCTGCATGTTGACTTCGTCCTGCAGTGATTGGAATCGTCCGATCACCACCGCCGGCGCCGACCATTCCCATATGCGCAGCGTGGGTTCGCGCTCCCCCGCCGCCACTTGCCGTGCCCATTGCACGTCGATGTCCATCTGTTCCTGTGGCCCGCGCGGATGGTCGTGCACGATGCGCACGTCGAGGTTTCTCCAGCGTCGGACGCATTCGTCTTGGCTTGGTCCGTTTTCACCCAACGTGTTGTGCGGCACTCGCGTGATTGAAGGCTGGATGGGTCGGGTTCGCACGGTTTCCGGTTGCACGACTTTCGGTTGCGTAATTTCCGCTTGCGCGATTTCGGTCTGTGCGGTTCGATTCCGACATTCCGCCATCGCCCTGCCGAATGCGATTGCGATTCCCCGCGCGCTCATACCCGTCATACGTATGTCCGGAAAACCGCGCATGACCGTCTCTATGGATTGTTCCACGTCACGTTCCGTGGGTTCAAGCATCGCCTGCCTACTCAGGGCCTGTTCGATGCCGTGAATCATCTCCTGCGATTCGTCGTCGCTGCCGTCGAGGAAGAAATCCCCGTCCACACCGCATTCGACGCTATGTTGCGCACAGTCGTCAACATTGGAAAACCGGACGGAAACCCCTACGAGTTTGCCGCCCGGTTCTTTGTATAGTCCTCTGTGCATCAATCCGCCAATTCGATGCCGCGTGCATCCCTGTGCCACGGAGAGCCGTAGTTGGAGCAAAGGATGAGGATGGCTTCGATCAGCGCCCAGATGCCGGAGATGATCGGACCGACGATGATGATCCATCCGATCAGGGTCAGCAGCAGCTGCGCCACTGCCTTGCCGGTGTTGCCCAGGTAGAAGTTGTGCACGCCGAGGCTTCCGAGGAAGATGCCCAGAAGCCCTGCGGCGATCTTGCTTTTCTGACCCGGACCCACCGGCATCGGCCGGCCATACTGCGGCTGCGCATACTGCTGGTCGTATGGCGGCTGCGCGTACTGCTGGTTGTACTGCTGACCATACGGCTGCTGCGCGTAGGCGTTCTGGTCAGCGGACTGGCCGTACCGCGTGTAAGAGTTTTCGGAACCGTACGGAGCCTGCGCCGGCTGACCGTATGCGTTCTGCGCGTCCTGCTGCTGTGCGGCGTAGAAATCGGAATTGTAGGACTGGGTGTTCGAAGTGTTCTCGACGACCGGATCGTTGACCTGATCGGAGTTCTTGAATTCGTTGTTGTGCTCGTTCATGGTTCTACCATATCGCACCGTTTGCCTGATTTTCGGCGCCGAATCCCTGATACCAACCCTGAATCTCATAGCCCCAACCCCGAATTAAAAACCCGCCGTTTCAGCAAGAGCCTACTCCGGCGGGTTTCAACGAGTCTGACGCATACCCTCAGGCTATGCGCAAGCGGCCTTCGTCAAGAAAGGCCTCACATACGGGCCAGGATATCGCGGCCCACCTCGTCGGTGGAGCGCACGGTGGAGCCGAGCTCCTCGATATCCGCTTCGACCGCGGTGTCGATGCGTGCCGCGGCCTCGTCGAAGCCGAGGTGACGCAGCAGCATGGCGGCGGAAAGAATCGCAGCGGTCGGGTTGGCCTTGTTCTGGCCTGCGATATCCGGAGCGGAACCGTGAATCGGTTCGAACATGGACGGATACTCGTCGGACGCGTTGATGCAACCGGATGCGGAGTAGCCGACGCCACCGACCACGGCACCGGCTTCGTCGGTGATGATGTCGCCGAACAGGTTGTCGGTAAGGATCACATCGAAGCGGGACGGATCGGACACCATGAAGATGGTGGTCGCGTCGATATGCAGGTAGTCGTGGGAGACTTCCGGATACTCCTCGGCCACCTTGTTGACGATGCGCTGCCACATGTCACCCGCGTTGACGAGCACGTTCTTCTTGTGCACGAGGGTCACATGCTTCTTGCGCTTCATAGCCAGCTGGAAAGCGTAACGTACCACGCGCTCAACACCGTAGGCGGTGTTGATGGAAACCTCGGTGGCCACCTCGTTCGGGGTCTCACGACGCACGGCTCCACCGGCTCCGCAATACAGGCCTTCGGTACCTTCACGCACCACCACGAAGTCGATGTCGCCCGGGTTGGCGAGCGGCGAGGTGACGCCCTTGTACAGCTTGGACGGACGAAGATTCACATACTGGTCAAGATCGAAACGCAGCTTCAGCAGCAGACCACGCTCAAGAATACCGGCCTTGATACGCGGATCGCCGACCGCACCCAGCAGAATCGCATCGGTCTTCTTGATGCGATCCTCTTCCTCCTGCGGAAGAATCGCGCCATCGCGCAGATAACGTTCGGCACCCAAATCGAAATTCTCATATTCGAATTCGGCAACGCCTTCAGCGGCTTTCTCCAAAGCCTTCTGGGCCCACGGAGTAACTTCCTTGCCAATACCATCGCCAGGAATGACGGCGATCGTGTACTTCTTCGTTGTATCACTCATAGCACGCGACTCTAGTCATCCTTACGTAACGTAAGCAAAAAACGCTCAGCAAATGGACATTCCTCGTCACTCAGACGTAACGTCCAAAGCAGCCGCCATCAGCTCGTGATTCCCATGATGCCCAAACACCACGCGTTCTCATACGAGACTTCCTGCCACTGCTTATAACGCCCGGAAGTACCGCCATGACCGGCCTCAACCTCAATCTTCGCCACCGCGTCAACACCAGCACGCTGCAATCTCGCCAACCATTTCATCGGCTCGACATACAACACGCGAGTATCGTTCATGGACGTGGTGATGAAAATCTTCGGGAACACCGCCACACGAGAATCATCCCCACTCTCCGGAGCGTTCTCATAAGGCGTGTACTCCTTCATATAGCGATACACATCCTCATCATGCAACGGATCGCCCCACTCATCCCACTCCGTAACGGTCAACGGCAACGACGGATCAAGAATCGACGTCAACGCATCAACGAACGGCACATCCGCCTCAATACCGGCGAAACACTCCGGAGCCATATTGGCCACCGCACCCATCAACAGACCACCGGCCGAACCACCATCGGCCACGGTTCGCGCCGCGGACGCCAAACCCGAACGCTGCAACGCACGCGTCGCATCCACAAAATCCTCGAACGAATGCTTCTTATTCAGCAGATGGCCCTGCTCATACCAAGCACGCCCCATCTCACCGCCACCACGAATATGCGGAACCGCATACAGCACGCCACGATCAAGCATGCTGATCCTCGAAACCGAGAACCCCGGATCAGAACTGATCTCATACGCGCCATAACCCGTGATGAACATCGCGGAATCACAGGTGGGCACATCCCGCCTCCACACTAGGGAAACGGGAATGCGCTCGCCGTCGCGTGCGGTGATCCACACACGGCGTTCCATGTAATCGCGCGGATTGAAATCGCCGAGCACCGTCGCACGTTTGAGCAGGCGGTCCTCTCCCGTGGCCGGGTCGATGTCATGCAACTCGCCCGGTCGGGTGTAGCTGGCGAAGGAGTAGCGCATGCGAGGAGCGTCGTAGGAGGGGTTTCCGCCGGCGCCGATCGAATAGAGACGACGGGTCTCCCCCGGCATTTCGTCGGCGGTGGCGCCATCAGACGACGTCATGGCCTTACGGGATACGCCATGCACCGCGGAGCCTTCTCCCTGTGCCGCGGCCAACAGCATGTTCCGTTCCGAATCGCCATGCGAATCGCCATGCAGGTCGCGTGCATGCGGACCGGCAGTATCGTCGACGGCAACGGGCACGCCATCCACCGCGGCCCACACCGCGGCACGCTCCTCGTTGATCTCGTCGACGGACTCATCAACGTCCCAATCGTCCTCCAACGCGTGCGGAACGAGTTCCGTGAACCGCCATGGGCGACCGGCAAGAAAATCCTCGGCCGCGGCCTGCTTGGTCATGACCGCGATGTGCGTCAGACTTTCCGCACGGTACTGCAGGGAGACGAAATGGCGGTGAATCGAGATTCCTTCGATGCCAAGACCATGCGCACCTTGCAAAATAGCCGGATTGCAAGGATTCGAGTACGGCGTGCCGATCGGCCGCGCGGACGCGCCCGGCTCAACATCGTCCCCATGCTCGCAACCGTACGGGGATCCCACGGCCACGCGCACGCCCTCACCCAAACGGTATGGCGGCTCATGCGAACGCATGTCGATCACGTCTATTTCGAAATTCGGGTTCAACGCATTGTGATACACCACGGCCAGGGGAATGTCCTCGCCGTTCTCGCCGGCTCCTTCGAAACAAGCGAAGCTCACATCGTATTCCACATCGGTCTCGCGTGGAATGAACGCATGGAACTCGCCTTCCGGATTCTCACAGGAGAGCAGCAGCACTTCGGTGGTGGTTTTCGAACCGGTTCCGATCACGATGTTCCGCTCATCGAAGGAAAGTCCGACGCCGACCCAGAAACGCTCGTCTTCCTCGCGATACACTTCCACGTCCTGTTCGACCGGCGTGCCGACCTTATGCCGCATCACCGCGTACGGACGCCATGCCTCGTCAAGCAACGCGTAGAACACCCATTGGGCGTCCGCCGTAAAACAGGCCCCGCCGATGCCGTCGAAACGTTCCGGCAGTTCCTCTCCGGTCGCTATGTTGCGGATGCGGAAATCGTAGCGTTCGTCGCCCTTCGTATCGACGCCGTACAGCATCCAACAACCGTCTTTGGAAATATCCATGCCGCCGATCCGAAAGAAATCGTGGCCTTTCGCTTCGACGTTCGTGTCGAACACCACCTGCTCGCCCTCGAGTGGCACTCCCGGTTCGACGACGGGCGGATCCCAATCGTCCGGCCCTGCGATAGGCAGACGGCATTGCACCGCATACTGCTCGCCCTGCTTGGTTCTGGTGAAATACCAGTAGTCGTCCATGCGAGTAGGCACCGACATGTCGGTCTCCTGCACATGCGATTTGAATTCCTCGAACAACGTGTCACGCAACGTTTTCAACGGTTTCATCCGCTGTTCGCAATAACGGTTCTGCGCAGCCACGTAATCCTGCACATCCTGCGATTCCTTGTCTCGCAGCCATTCGTAATCGTCCACGAAAACGTCGCCGTGAAAAACACGTTCCTTGGGCACGCGCTTGGCGCAGGGCACGTCGAAGAATTCAGTCATGCACGCGATTATACCGTTTCACGTACCGTCGAATCACTCACCGAGCTTCTGCTTCAGGTACGGCAGCATGGTCTTCATCAGATTCGATCCGGTGGTTCCCGTGAATACGGGAACGTCGGTGACCGGAATCGGCTGTGTAGGAACGCGTCCGGCCACCGCACCAAGATTTCCGGCGACTTCCTTCGGCGAAAGCTGGCGAATGCCGATCGCCAGCACACGTCCCGGATAACGCTTCGCGATCGTGGCGTACGTGGTCGGATCTTTTTGGCCGTCGTCGCCGATGAGGATGAATTTCATATCCGGAAAATCGGCCATGAGCTGCTCCGCATATTCGAGCTTGTGCTGCACGCCGGACGGAATGAACGTTTTCGGGCGCGGATCGAGGTCTCGCAGCAGCAGCGGACCTTCCGGGTAACCGTGGTATTCGATGAGATGGCGAATCGAGCTTTCCACATTCCACGGAGATGTGGAAAGATAGAAGAACGGCGCGTCCGGGAACATGTCGGCTATGCGGTTGAACAGCAGGTTCATGCCCGCAACCGGCACTTTCTTCTTCGGATTGAGCAACAGCAGGTTATAGGCGGCCTTCATCAGGCTCGGGGCCTCGGTGACCATGACGGTGTCGTCGACATCGGAGATGACGCCGACCTTGGTGCCGCTGGGAATGGTGAACAACTTGGCGTTGACCGGCTTGCGGCTGCGCACCCAGTATGAGACGTCGTGGACGCCGGGCTCAAGCAAATGTTCCGCAACAAGATCGAGATAGCCTGCGGAATCCGACGCCACGAACTCGCTGGACACTTCACATTTGCTGCCAACCGCGTCATACACCTCCGAAGCGCCCACCTGCACGGTTTCGATCGGGACGGAATCGATGGCGATGCGTACTTTCGTATGAGGCGACGGAATCGTGAACATGGCGCGAATACCACGGGTCAGGCGGCCAGCCTGCCTTTTGAACGGCCCGTACACGGTACGGCATATCAGTCGAGAGTAATGTTCGGTGCCGTAGCCGACGTACGGTTCCACACGCGGATACCAGTCGAGCCTGCGCACCAGTGCAGTGGAGAATTTCAGCCATATGCCGAAGCCGTTGGTAATCGCGCGGCGGCAGAAGCGAACCATCGGCGGTTTGGCTTCGATGCGCTCATGCTTCGATGCCGCGTCGAAGGTGGTGACCACCTTACGGGCGGGAATCGGCACGGTCGGCATGTCATCGGAAGATATATGCCGTCCCTCCGGCTTGGATTGCGGCAATGGCTGTGGGTCGCTCATAATCTCCACTATAGAAGCGGGCTAGGAGGCATTCGTTGCCTTCTTACGAAAAATCAGGAAACTTTCAGGGTGTTGCATGTCACCCCGAATCGGGTGGCATGCAACACAGACCACGCGCGAAGCCTTTATTCGACCACCTTGGCGTATTCCTCGGCGGACAGCAGATCCGGCTCGTCGTCTTCAAGTTCGATCTTGAAGATCCAACCCTCGCCGTACGGATCCGAGGTGACGATGCTCGGATCGTCGGCCGCTTCGGAATTCACATAGCGGATGGTGCCCGCGACCGGCGCGATCAGCGTGCTGACGGCCTTCGCCGATTCAAGCTCCGCGACCTCGTCTCCGGCCTGCACCTGCGTGCCCACTTCAGGCAGATCGATGTATACGAGTTCGCCCAACTGGTCCGTGGCGTATTCGGTGATACCCACCATGGCCGGCTCGACCGACGCATCCACCCACACATGCTCGTCGGAGTATTCGAGATGTTCGGGTACTTCGAGGTTTACTTTGTTGTCTTTTTCTTCGCTCATGCCGCTCATTGTACGGCATTGATCATTGCCTGATGATTGACATTCGCTTACGGCACTCTTACGGCAGCTCGTGGCCAAGCCATTCCTCAATCATGTAGCGTGCGATCGTGGCTTTGCCAGGCGCTTCCATCCGTCCGGCGATCAGCTCGTTCATGTATTCGTCGCGGGTCATCCAACGTGCCACCAACGTTTCTTTGCCATCCACGCGTACGTCGGTGGTGTTGGCCACACCTTTGAACGCCATCATGAGCGAGGCGGGGAACGGCCACGGCTGCGAGCCGAGATATTTCAGTTCGCCAAGTTCTATGCCGACCTCCTCTTTGGCTTCGCGTCTGCATGCGTGTTCAAGGTTCTCCCCCGCTTCCACGAATCCGGCGGAGACGGAATACAGCCCGGTATTGCCCCATACGCTGTTGTGTTGCAGCAGCAGACGGTCGTCGCGGTCCACGATCGCGGTGATTACGGCCGGTTCCACACGCGGGAACAGCAGTCGATTGCCGTCCGCCTCATTACCGCATCGCTGCGCCCATCCGCCAAGAGCAGACTGTGTCGGAGCGCCACATGTCGGGCAATGTCGCTGCCGCGCATGCCAGATGCTCAAAGACACGGCGGTGGTCGCCTGGCCCGCTTCTCGCGCACTGGCATGGGGGGCGAATCCACGCAGATCAACCCAGTCGAAACGTTCGGCGGCGCTTTCCAACAGCGATTTCGATGTCGCGTTCTTTGTATTGGCATTGTTCGGATCATGCTCTGCGAACGCGTTGTCGGCACCTTCGAAGGCACTATCGGAGACGATGGGCTCGGCAGGCTTCACACGCGTCACGTCCACGGCCACCACGCGTTCGCCGCGTTGCCCTCCATAGGTTCCAAGGAAGATGGCGAGTGCCGCCGGATGGCTTTTGAGCTCTGCCGCGACGTACGCTCCCGGCAGTTGGGCGAGACGCATTTTCACGTTCGCGTAATCCGCGATCGCGCCTTGGCCGTGCGGCACCGCCACTTTGCCGTCTTTTACGAGGATGACTTTCGTGGCCGGTTCGAGCAGTACCGTTTCGAACAGGTTGGGCTCGCTTCGGCGAGACGATTCATAGTCGATGTCGCCTTGGGCGAGTGGCAGGAACGGCAGGGTCTGGGTCAGTGCCAGTGGAGAGAACACACTCATCTCACTCTTCTTTCCGATGATTGGTTTCGTCTATTCGTTCGGCTGGTTTCGTTCGGATGATCGTCCGTTTTGCCGCGGTTCAACCGACACGATTCGCAAGGTCAACCAACGCCTTCGCAACCTGCGTCGGGTGTTCGTATGCGCTGAAGTGGCCGCAATCGTCGATCACGGTCAATTCCACGCTCGTGCCGGTCATCGCTTCGGCGATGGGGCGCATCACGGCGGGTGAGCTTGACGGATCCTTATCTCCGCAAATCACCGCGACGGGAACGTTTATCCGCGGCAGTACGTCGTTCAGATCCGGTCGGCCTGCCGCCATGCGTTCGCGCCATGCTATGCCGGCTGCGGGCTGTTCGTTGATCCACTGCGTGAACTGACGCTTGTATTCGTCCGACTGTTTGATGGTGGAATCGGCTTCCGTGGCCTGGGCGAATCCCATGACCGGCTCGCGGGTACCGGTCGACTCGCACTGTTGCGCGATTGCGACACGGTTCAGCCTCGTCTTTTCGGAATCGGCGTCGGCCTTGGTATCACACAAAGCGAGCGCCGCCACCGCTTCCGGGAAAAGACGCTGAATGTCGAGAATCAGATAACCGCCCATCGAAAGACCCACCCAGATGGCCTTGTCGAAGCCGGCGGAACGCACCATGGCCACGTACGACTGGGCCATGAGATCCATGGCGTGCGGGAACGTGCCGTCTTCGGCCATACCGCCGCTGGCTTCCTCACCAGGAATCGGCCCTTCGCCGGCGCCCGGCATGTCCGGAGCCCAAATCGGATGGTCGCCGACCAGATCGGACAGTTTTTCGGCGCAATCGGACCACATGCGGTGGTCAACGGGAAAACCGTGCACGAGCACGATCGGAATGCCCGAGCCTTCCTTCAGCACATTGTTCTTCACGACAATCGTCATATTCGTCTCCATATCGGTGGGTTCAAGTGGTTCAATGGTTTTCAGTGAGTTCACAGTGGTTTCGACGGTTTCCGACCGGCAATCTCAATGCCTTCGACAATTTCGCAACGACAACGCACCGCGTGCAATCGTTGGCCGGACTTCCGACTTCACCGACTACTGGCCGGCCCAACATAGCGCCTGTCGTACCAGCGTTCCGTAACCGTCGGTCATCTGGTTGATGAACGTGTCGAGAACCTCGCTGTCAGGCTCAACCCATTCCACGTCGAGCGTCTCATCCTGAGGCTTGCAATCGCCGGCGATCGGCACCACGTAACACAATGCGATCGCGTGCTGACGGGAATCGTAATAATCCGACAATCCCGGAATCGGGAAGAATTCCGCAACCGTGAACGGCTGCAGGCTTACGGGAAGCTGCGGCAGCGCAAGATCGCCGAGATCCTTGGCAACATTGCGCGCGATGGCTTCTCGCAACGATTCGTGATACAGCACACGCCCCGCGATCAACGTGCGTTCGATGCCGCCTTCGTCGGTCACGCGCAGCAGCGAGCCAACCTGGCAGACGCGACCCAAGTCGTCAGTGCGAACCGGAACCACCAGCACATACGGTATGGGCATCTCACCACGCATGCGTTCGATTTCGCCGGAGGAAAGCCACCCCGGAGGATTGCCCGTTCCATGAATGAACGCTTCGGGCGTTATGCCGTCAAACTCGCCACGTCGACGGCCCGCGTCGAAATCGTTCTCATCGGGGACTTCATCATTCATCACTGGCATGCTTCCCATTATCACGCATCCCATGTGAATAGACTGGAAAATTCACGACCGGCGAGGAATGTGGCACGGCTTCGATGGCCGGCAATCGCGCAAAGCATAACCGGCCGACCCCGTAACGGTACAATCGCAGACAAGGAAATATGCAGAGCAATATTCAAGCAAGGAGCAACCATGGCGACCCATGCAGTCACTTCCCAGGATTTTAACCAGATCGTGGAGAACAACGATCTGGTGTTCGTCGACTTCTGGGCGACTTGGTGCGGACCATGCCGCGCGTTCGGCCCGACGTTCGAGAAGGCGAGCGAATCCAATCCGGATGTGTTCTTCGCCAAAGTGGATATCGACCAGAACCAGGATCTGGCCACCGCGGCCAACGTGCAGGCTGTGCCGACCCTGATGGTCATCAAGAACCAGCAGATCGTGTTCCAGCAGGCCGGAGCTTTGCGAGCCTCGGATCTCGACGATCTGATCAGCCAGGCCCGCAATCTCGATCTCAGCCAGGAATCCGAAGAGTAATACCAATTGGCAATACCAATTGGATGCCTTCACAATTGTTCCGCTTCATCCCGCCAATGAGGTAGAATTGTAACTTAAGGTGCGCGTTCCGACGGAGCCTTGCAAAGGCGCGCTCCATGCCCTGTCATGAAATCCGTCGAGGCCCTCAAGAACGCCTTATAGGAGCAGAATGGCTAAGCACGGCAATCGCAAGTCCTCGTTCACCTTGAGCATGCCAAGCAAAACTCAACTGGTGAAGATCGCTGCAGTGATTGCGGCAGCGGGACTGTTGGCCACCGGCGGCATCGTGTCTCGCAATCTGTACGTTTCCGCTTCGGGGACCACAGACGAACAGCAGGTGACCGCTTTCTCCGTGACCGATTCCGCCTCCGAAGCATCCCGCGGCAACGCTCGAGACCTTCTCAGCGGAGACACCTCATACGTGACCGTGAAGATCAATGGCAAATCGCGCGTGGTTCCGGGAACCGATTTCACGGACGTGAAGTCCGTTCTCGAAGCGGGAAACATCACGCTTGATCCGGAAGACACCGTCTCCCCCTCGCTGACCACCAAAGTCGACGAGAAAACCGTGATCACCATCGAACGTGCCGGCGCGTCCGTAGAGGTGACCGATACTGCAATCGCGTTCAACGTCGTGAAGAAGGAAACCGCTGATCTTCCGCAAGGGCAGGAAAAGGTCGAGACCGAAGGCGAAGAGGGCGTGCTCGAAACCACGAGCATCGTCACTAAGTCCGGCAACACGGTCGTATCGTCGAATATGGTCAGCTCGTACGTGAAGAAGGCACCGACCGACAAGGTGATTCTCGTCGGCACGGGAACATCGTCCTCGTCTTCTTCATCATCCTCGTCATCCTCTTCCTCTTCGTCGATCGGAACCACGGTACCTGCCGGCGAAATGCAGCAGTGGGCCCACGATTACTTGATTTCAGCCGGATATACCGAAGCCGACTTCACCGCGACCGTGTACATCATCACCCACGAGTCCGGCTGGAGCGTCACCGCGACGAACGCCAGCTCCGGCGCATACGGACTCCCCCAGGCTCTACCCGGCAGCAAGATGGCCTCCGCAGGATCCGACTGGGCCACCAACTACCAGACTCAGCTCAAGTGGTTCTGGGGTTACTGCGAGCAGCGTTACGGCTCTATCCAAGGCGCCTACACCTACTGGCTCGCCAACAAGTGCTACTGACGACCTACTCGTTCTAGCAACGCCTCGTTGTCACCTTAAGTTGTCACCTTAAGTTGTCACCTTAAGTTGTCACCTTGGATTAACGCCTCGTTGACGCCTTGGATTAACGTCCCGTTGGACACCTTGAGTCAACACCTAGTTGGATACCTTGAGTTAACGTCCCACTGGATACCTTGGATTAACGTCCCGCTGAATACCTTGAGCTATACGGCCAGCCGAACGCATCCACTGCGTCCGGCAACGTTAATCCAACGCCTCGTTGACGCCTTGGATTAACGTTTCGTTAACGCCTGTGAATCACAGGACGCTCAATTTCCAGCCTTACATCTCCTACCCCTCATCGACAGCCCCAAGCCACAGCGTCAGCAACATGCAGACCTGCGGCTTCTCTCTTATGCCGTGCGGATTCTAGCGTTCCCGTGCGGATTCTCAACATCTTGTGCGGATTCACTGAAGACTGTGTTGATTTTTTACAAGCAATGCGGATTTATATGCAGCTGTGCGGATTCTCAACATCCCTTGTTGATTTTTAAACCGTCGTGCGGGTTTTTACAACGTCGTGCGGATTTTTACAACGTCGTGCGGATTTTTACAACGTCGTGCGGATTTTTTAAATGTTGTGCGGATTAATAAATTTACGTTTTACACACATACAAAGCAAGAACCCTTATATTCCAACGATTCTTTTTTATATCTTTTAGATGAAATAAAAATTTAGCTCTTTTACATAGAAAATAATCCACATAACTCCAAAATAATCCACACGACTTTAATAAAATCCGCACAACACGATCAGAATCCGCACAGTATAGATGAAATCAGCACAACATGGCTGAAATCCGCACGCCACCCCAAGAATCCGCACGCCACCCAAGAAATCCACACAGTTATGCACATTAAGAAAGCAAGGAAACCTGGTTTTCCACTTATACACCATTTTCGGTGAACGGGTAGCGGGGTTCGATTCCCCTCATTTATTCTTCAGTCATGAACGCATACCCATCAGCAAACAACCAAACCCCTCGGAACGCACACAGCCCGGAAGAGATGACCATCGCACTGTTCGACGCGCAGTTCCAGGAACTTCAACGCGCCCGCGCGATTCGAAAGCACTACCGCACAGACGTGGTCCTCGGTCTCACATCAGCCATACGCGTGCTGCTCATCGATATGCCTGAACTATACAAGAACAGAGCACTACTGAACTTCCTCCACATAGTCGTAGAGGAAGCAAGATACCGTTCGGCCCACAAAAATGTGAAATTCCATGTGTATAAAACCACGCTTCCGCCCATGGAGCAGAAATCCGGCAACAGCGTCGATTCCAAGAACATCACCGGCAGAGATTCCACAGGCATTTTCGAGAAAACCGGCAACGTCCGAAGCCCTGTAGCAACCAACAAGACCGCAGAGAACAATTCCAGACCACACACAAGGCTCAATACGCAAGCCCCTAAGATCAACAGTCCCGCCGTCAACAAAGATATCGACAGCAACACCAATGTCAGCCCAATCCCCAACAGCCCAACCACCATTAGTCAGGAATCCACAACACAGGAAAAGCATAATTTCGAGAAAACCGGCAGATCAAAAACCGGCAGATCAAAAATCACCCGTTCAGCTCCCCCATTCGAGGAATTCCTGGAAAGCAAATACGCTCCCGTATTCGTCGAACCGCATATTTATGCAGTCCACCCATTGCTGCTATGGGCGCAGATGGCGGTATACCTTGCCCTTGAGGAGCTTGTGGTACTGGGTGATGCGATGATGCGCCGCAGCTACTACCATGTGCACGTCACGCCAAACGACTTCCGCACACTGCTGGATTTGTTACCCAGCACATTCCCGCATCGCAAGAAATGCGAAAAAGCGGTGACATTACTGGCGGAGAATACGGATTCCTGCATGGAATCCCGCCTGCGCTTCCGCCTGATGAAAATCGGATTCGGTCCGTTCCTTGTGAATTACCGTCTCACATTGAACACCCATGACCGCAAAACCGCTTTTCTTGATATCGCAATTCCTGATTTGAAAATCGCGATTGAATATTCCGGAAAGTTTCACTCCGGACAGTGGACGAGCGATGAAGCACGTCGCACTGCACTCGCTTCAGCTGGATGGCAAGTACTTTCCGTAAGGGCGGAAACGTTGAGGGATCCGAAGAAATTCAAGGATTTTGTGTTGCAGCTTTCGGCAACAATCGCACGCCAGCAATCCAAAATGCGAACTAACTGACATTCAACTAAAATCGCCTAGACTGCGAATAGCACACAATGAAACCATTCGGACAGGTCCGTTAGAAGACAATCTTCAAAGCCGCGAATCAACGGCTGCAAACCAGTAGTTGCAGATCAACAACAGCAAATCAACAGTTGCAGATCAGTAGATGTAGGTCACGTTGTTTTCCATCTTGCCGCTTGGCGTCTGATCGATTTTCAGATCAGCGGTGGCGTTGTCGGATACGGTCACATCGAACTCGTATACCACGCTTTCGCCGGGGGCAATGTACGCCATGCTCGATTTGAGTGGATTGCCGTCCATGGTGGTGTCACTCTGATCACGCACATCCCCACTGGTAGTTAATCCGCTGATCGATCCGCCAGCCGGAGCATACAACAGCACGCGCTGCGCCGACGTTCCGCTGGATGCCACGACCTCGCCGTCAGCGCCTTTCTGCATGCCGCCGAGAATGTATTCCGTGCAGGTGGCCATTTCCTCGGATGTCAGGGTGTTCGTCAGCGTGTATTTCACATGATAGGTGTTTTTCGAGGTTTGGGTCGCTTCGCTTTCACGTTCGATATACCAGCCTATCTTCGAAGGGTTCTGCTCGTTGAGATAGATGCCCACTTCCGGTTCGCTTTCACTTTCCGGATAGCCCTCGGCCAGACCAGCGCCCTGGAAGTACTGCGCTTCATCCTCATGGAAGGTGTATGCGTAGAAATGGCGGTTTTCCGCCAATTCACCAATATTTCGCGCTACTTTCATCATCTGGTCGGCGGTCATGTTGCCGAACGCGTTGTCCATCACGGTTTTTGCAATGTATTCGAAATACGCATCCTGCTGGTCTTCGGGAATATCTTTGTAAATGGTGTTCAGCATGTATTCCGCAGTGTTTTGCCCTGTAAGCACGACGCCGTTGTCAAGCGTCACATTGCCGGTGATCTCCACCATTTTCTGGATGAACACCGGGTCGATGGAGATCAGCCCATCAATGTCGCATGCGTACTGCGACCGTTGCCAGGACGCATTGAGCATCTCCGCATTGCGCGATATATCCGGCACCGCGAACGTGTCTCGCACATCGAAGGAAAAGCCGAGAGGCTTGGAGAACACGCTCTTTTCCGAATTATTGCCGTTGCTGCCGTTGATGAATTCCGCGTTGGGATGGAAATCCCCGACCACAATCTTGCCTTTTTCGGCCGTCATGGTACCGAGAGATCCAACCAGGCCGCCACCGGATCGCGTTTCGGACGTGGTTTGCGCAACAAGCAGGTACGTTCGTGAGCCATTCTGCCCTAGGAAGGACGGCATCAGCTGCAGTGCGCTGTTGAGCTGGTCAATCAGCGTGGAAACGTTGTTAAGCTCTTTTTTACCCTGTACATAGACGTTCTTCACGACGCTGATTCTAGGATCGGCCAATGCGTTATACGTACTGGCCTGTTGTTTCATCAGCTCGTTGACTGTTGAGAAATCGTCTTGAAGGTCAACGATCGGCTGCAGATTGAGATGTCCATCTTCACCGGAGAGATCCGAATCCGCCAGTCGCTGTGCGATGCTGGCAAGCTGGGGTAGGGTTTGTTGCGCCATGTCGTCCATGACTTCCGTCATGCCCTGCACTGTTGCGATGTCCGAACCGATGAACGGGATTTTCGCGGCGATATTCCACAAGGTTCCGTGTGCGATCGTTTTTGCTTCCGCGGTTTCGGACTGTGCCTGCCGTATAGCCGTAGTAGCGGTTTCATCGTTCCCAAGTTCGCTGGTTTTATCGATGATCGATAAAACGGAAAGCGCCTTTCCCTCGTGCTCGCCCACGGATCGCGCCTGCTTGTAGAATTTCACGCCAAACACCGCTGATACCGCGGTCAACAGCATGAGGAGCACAACCGTGGTGAGTACGACATTTCGCACCGTGTGCGAGGCTTTTCTTCTTACGTGCCTCTTTGGAATGACGTCCTTTCGCGGAGCCCGATTCCGTGTACTGCAATCATGGCTCTGTTTCAACGCGTCCTCGATACTTCGTTATTTACGTTTAACCTTCTCCTTTATACCACATCACATAGCCCCCCCCCCAAAAAAAAGGACATTGTCGTACCGACAAAAAGGGGACGGTTCTATGTTGCAGGCGAACCGCACCCCGATTGTCGGACCGGAGAATTTCAGTCCAACAATCGAAAGCGCGATTCAATACATCAGGCTTCAGCCTTCTTACGGCCACGCTTTTTCATAACCCCCGGCGTCACACCCGAAGCATTAAATACCGCCACGTTTTCTTCCTCGTAATACGTTCCGGAAAGCGCAGCATAGGAGACTTCATTTTCCGCAACCTCGTCAGAAAGCGTCACGAATTTCAATGCCACCGACATTACAATCTGATCTTTCAATGTAACGGAAGCAATGTTTTTTTCGCTCTTTTTGCAGAATTTAATAGCATTGGCGCTTTCTTTACTGCAGGAGGAAATCGCAATCTGAGAAGTTTTTTCGTTGACCAGAAGTTTTATATACTCCGGATTTCCCAGCGCCATGACGGTGGCTTTATTGAATCGCACCGCATCTTTAGTGATATTCATGGAGAGTTTACCGTGCGGCGTGCTCACATTCACTTCCTCAAATCCCTGCAAAACAGACATTTCCACCCCTATTCAATACAAATAAAAAAAAATTACAGAATGAGTATACATCATTCTGTAATTTCTTTTTTCAGGCGGATTTATCCCTTTTATTCACCCTTCATTCCTTTAATATGCCCCCGTTCCACGGAATAGCACAAGCACGGTTTTCACCAAAATTATGATGTCTCCGGCGATCGACCAATTTTCAATATAGGAAACATCCAAATACTCGCTCTGCTCCTGAGAGAGATCGGATCGTCCCGACACCTGCCACGGACCGGTGATGCCGGGCTTCACCAACAGTCTTGCGGAATAGAGCGATCCGTAACGGGCCACTTCTTCCGGCAAAGCGGGGCGCGGCCCCACGAGAGACATGTCTCCCCTGAGCACGTTGAAGAATTGCGGAAATTCGTCAAGCGATGTCTTGCGAATGAAGTGGCCGACCTTCGTAATGCGAGGATCGTCCTTCATTTTGAAGATGAAGCGATCGCCTTGGCCGCTTTCCTCCGCGAGCTTCTTCTTCAGTTCCTCGGCATTGGTGACCATGGAACGGAATTTGTACATTTCAAACGGCTGACCATGCAATCCGATGCGGGTCTGCTTGAAGAACACCGGACCGCCATCGTCGAGCTTGATGGCAATCGCCACACCGAGCATGATCGGGGAGGAAATAATCAGGGCACACAGCGATCCGATAATATCGAGAATACGTTTGACCACGTATGTAACGCCCTCGTACTGCGGCAGGCTGGCCAGCAATATCGGCTGCTCCGTGGTATTGCGTAGGTAGAGTCGATGCCCGCTCACGTCGGCGAGAGACACAGCCAGCGCAAGTTCCATGCCCAAGGATTCCACCGCCAGAGAGATTCCGTGCAGCATTTCGGAATCACGGGAAAGCACGTCGGCGATGTACACTTCCTGAGCTCCGAGGCTTTCGCAGGTACGAGGGAACGCCGAGTTGAATGACACCACTTTGAGCTTGTCGGCGCCGGGAATGTTGGGATCAGGAGTATAGGAGGTGACCACATACGCGTCGTCAGACGATGGGTCCGCTTCGATCGGGCACACAGCCACAGGTTCATAGCCCCAGTTCGAGCAATCGTGCATGGTTCGCAGCGCGCGGTTGATTCCCTCGGAGGAACCCACGATCACCGTTTGGTACTTGCAGGCGCCTTTCCTTCGATTGGCGTGCAGCCCGCACCGCATCTGCCACCTCGCACCAATCTCAAGAAGAAATGCGATGGCAGGGGCAACGATGAGTGCGGTACGGGGCAGCTCAAGTTTGAAGAAAAACGCAAGGCAGCAGTAGCTGACGATGGTCAGCAACGAAGCGTTGAGGATTTTCGCGTACAGCTCGTATCCCTCGGCCATGACATGACGATGGTATGTGCCCGCAAAGGTAAGGCACAGCACCCAGATGACGCCGAATAGCACGAGGAACAGCCAGAACGGCATGACTTTGCCGATGGTCTCGAACGCGGCGTTGTTAACCAGCAGGCTGATCGTCAGCGAGAAAAACATCACCGCCAAATCGATCGCAATCAGACTGACCACGAAAACATAACGCCACTTCGGAGTGGCGGATGCGGACCGATGGGTCTTTTTACCGTCCTCTTCCGTGCGGAATTGAGTGTTGGAAAACGTCATTGGCTCACAACGAATCCCATCACGCTCCTCCTGATTTCGTGAATACGCTCGTGCCCCGTCCTGCACCCCTGAAGAAATCACGTGAATCTCTTGGGTCCGCACACCTTTTTGCAACCCTACGGCTTCACCTTGCATAAATTATTTCTCCCTAATTTCCAAAACCCTCATCCAAGGTAACACACTCCCCTGATAGGGGGGGGCACGCAACTCACCCGTCCCCGTGTCGCGGTCGCGAAGAGGTCAGACCGCAGCCATCACACGCAGATTCACGAAGGCCTACGATGCTATCAATCGAGCAAAGACACGGAAAGCATCCCAGCAAAAAGTCTCTACAGAAAATCCATTTCACCATCCAATAAATTCTAAAAATATCAAACCACTTAATCATGCATCACCTATGCCCCATATTATTGAAAATAATAATTAGTCGGAATCATATTAATTTGCATTACCAGTAACCATGTGAGATAATTTACATAACATGACGTCATGCTCTATTTCGTAAATTCCTCATCGCCGAGGATGACCTACATAACTATTCCATCCACAAAATATGCTATCAATATCCGCCTCATTACAGCATTTTAATATTCATATTATTTTGCTTCATATAAAGAAAGAACTACCATGGCACGTAGTAGTCAAGCATCGATTCCGAATATAAAGCTTCACAGACGGAGTCATTCAGCAATGCGATCTCTTGGAATGTTCACCGCTTTGCTGGCTTTGCTGAGCGCGTTCCTTCTGGCTTCACCAGCGTCGGCCCAGGAAGACCAGACCTTCCCAGCCGCCCAGGTAGGCAATACAACGTACGCAACGCTGCAGGAGGCGTTCGACCATGTTTCTATGAAGAACACTTCGGTAACGTTGCTCTCCGATGTGAATGAACAGGTAACAGTACCGACGGCAACGCCAGTCGGAGCCATCACCTTCGACCTGAATGGCCACTCGCTAAGAGTTGCAGAGAACGCTCCTTCAGCCGCAGCCATCACCATTCCGGCCGAAGCCTCCTTGACCATAACCGGACCAGGAACGATTGACGGAGGGCAATATCCCGCAGTCGACTGTTATGGAGCGCTATATGCAAAAGGTGGAACATACACGTCCGAATCCACGCTGATTCGTTTTGCGGAAACCGAAGAATCTTCGGCGGAAGGATACTTTTCCGACGGAACCTTCAGCGCCCCGGCGTTGTTCGGAACGTTGGATTCAGCCGAATACTTAGGATATGTGACCATTCGCGGCGGCGAATTCCACGGTACGGTTCCGTCCGGTCTGAACACGCTCGCAATATTGGACGGCTCATTTTCGGACGCTGCGAACGTTCCACAGTATCTGGCCAACGGCTTCGGCTTGACGCATGATGAAGACGGCATGTTCCGCATCACCGGACTCTTGATCGTCAGCAGCAACCCTTCCGTGGAGTTGACGCCCTCAAAGGATTTGCAGTCGTTGAGCAACGATGGTTTGATCGAATTGACAGGCACCGGATTGAATGCGATCGCCGACTATCGTTTGGTCGCCGACAACCAGCAGCTTCAGCTTATAAACGATGCGATCGATACCGCCAGACAAGCCGTGCGTGACGGAAAATCCTGCAATTCCATCAGTCGGGAAGTCACCATCACCGCCGTTCGCAATACGGCCGACGGCGAGGATTCCGGCAATGTTGAAGCACGATCGTCCGAGCATGACACGGTGAGCGCCACGGTGCATGTGACCATCGAAGCGGTGGCAGAACGGCAACCGCAGGTTCCCAACCAGCCCACGAAGTCGAAACAGCCGGAATTATCGAAGACCGGTTCGGCGGTACTCTCCCTTGCGGGCGTCGCACTTCTGTTGACCGTCATTTCCATCGTCTGCATGGTGGCAATCACAAAGCATCATCTGCAGTAATGGCGCACACCACAACATAACGCCACGGCGCACACCGTAGCATGTGCGCACAGCAACATAAAGTCGGGTGCCCAAAGCCTTACAATCGCTTTGGGCGCCCCCTATTGCCAACAGTTATTCCACTTCCAACGTTGCCAGCAACGCCTTATGGTCGGTACCGGAAATCGTCGCCGTCGAGAGATCGCCGACTACCACGCCGTCGCCATGCACGACATGATCGATTTCAGAAAAAGCCGGCACTATGCCCTTATCCGTCGGATACGTCGGGTGGAATCCTTCTCCGGATTGCTCTGCCGCATCCACGAATCTACTGCCCAACATATTGCGGAATCCGGTATGGTCCCATACCGAGTTATAGTCGCCCATCAATACGAGCGAAACGTCGCTTTCAGTCTGTATCTGGCCGATTGTGTTGAGGTTGCTTCTCCAAAGTTCAAGATTTCCCGGACGGGGAGACTGCAGATGCACCGAGCCGAACCGAACGGTCTTGCCGTTCATGGTGACGGACGCAGCTGGAATCGGGGATGTTTTAATCGTTACCAAGTCTTCAGTCTCATCCTGAAGGGGCATGGCGCTCCATAGCGCGTTTTCCCCACCGTTGCTGTAATCCGTGTGCTGCGCTTCGATCTCATACGGCAATATATCCCGCAAACCAGCCGCTTCCAAGCGATCGCGCAAGTCCCATGTTCCTTCTTGCAGAGCAAGCACTTCCACATGTTCCTCACGGACGATTCGCACGATCTCTTCCGCGTCGGCATTACCGTTTTTCGTATTCAACGTCATGATGCGCGCGTACCCGTCAGTAGTATTCAGAGTATCGGCACTTACCGCCTGACGCGCGGTATCGGAAAGTTTTGCCGAGGGCACAAAATAACCCCAATGCCACACGATCTGCAGAATCACACATACCACGCTCACTATCGCCAGCGCTTTTCTGCGGCTTATCAGCGATATGATGACGAGAACCGCCGACACCACCGCCAGATAGGGGACGAACGGAGTCAACAGCGGGAAAATCCATCTTCCGGACAACGATTCGGGCAGCGTCCGCAGCAGCATGCATACCACGATGGCCACAGTCAGCATCCACAGAAATACCGCACACACTTTGCCGAAGCCTGAGCCAGAGGATCTCCTCTCTCTGGAGGGCTTCGGTGCGGAATGTCTGCCTCGTCCCGATCGAACAGGGGAATCATCTCTTTCACCAACAGTGCGACTTTCGTCAATCATGCTTGTACATTCCTCTTTTCATGTCCCCCACAAACTATACCCTTTCTTCTAGTACAGTCAGTGCGATACACTTGATAGTAGTTTGTGTCATCACCCCAAAGTTAAGGTATTTCACGCATGCGCGTTCTGTTCGTATGTACCGGTAACGTCTGCCGATCCCCCCTTGGTGAATTGCTGTTCCGCATGTATACCACCGGAACCTCTCTTGAAGTGAACAGCGCGGGCACACACAGTCTGGTCGGCCATAAGATCGACGCATCAAGCGCCGCCTTACTCGCCTCGGCAGGCATCGATTCTTCTGAGTTCCGCTCAAAGCAGCTGACTCGCAAGATCGCCGATGAATGCGATCTGATTCTTTGTTTCGAGGAAACGCAGCAGCATAATATCGTCACCATCTCGCCATCCGCCATGCGATACACGTTCACATTGACGGATTTTTCGAACATGTGCGCATATTGTGCCCAGCAGAACTTGATTGAAGGCATCACGCTGCCGGAACGTTTGCAATCGGTGATTGCGCAGGCAACGACGATTCGCCCGATGCTGCCGCCAGCCGGCATAATCGCCGATCCGTTCCATAAGGATTTTTTTGCTTTCCGCCAAACTGCGGATACCGTCGATGCTTCCTTCCGTAATATCCTGAAATCATTAAGCTTCGGCACATCCGAAGCCATCCTGGAAACGATTGCGTTGACCGATTCCCCGGGCGATGCCGCGAATCCCCCGTATTACCGTGGTGATGTGGTGGCAGGCAACTGGTCTTGGCCGGCCATTCCGTTCAGCGAGGCAGTCGCGCCCGAGGGAGTGGCGGAAAAGAACGATGACGCGGAAGCGTCCGCCGACTCGGTACAGACAACGATCATCAAGCCCGATGGCAACGACACCATCGCGCTCCCGACCGAGGGCGTACCCACAGCCGACCATGCAGTCGATACCGGCACGATGCCGCGGATCACCGAAGATACTTCCGCCCAAGACAAGGCAGCTGCGGACGATGCGCAGAAACGCAAACGTCGCATCATCATAATCGCATCCGCCGCAGCCGTATTGGCACTGGTGGCAACCGGCAGCGCCGCGATTTGGCATCATTCGCAGACCGTAGCCAATCAGCAGGCGCTCAGTTCCTGTGAAAAAGCGGCATCTCGTTATGCGAAGATCAAGAAGCAATATGATTCCGTGATTCAAAATGCGAATCTGCTTACCTCGATTTCCTCCAGCGAGCTGTCGGACGCAAGTACCCTCGACACATTGAAGACGGAACTTTCCGACACCTACGATTTCATTCCGACAACGCAGTGCGTGGCGTCCCTCTCAACAGAGAACCTTACCCAGGCGGCGACCCAGAACAGCAAGAACGCCGATGCCATGAAGAAATCGTTGAAATCATTGACCGCCGCCGTCGATGCCGTGACCGAAGCCCGTGAGGCACAGGCCGAATCCAGTGAGGAAGCCGCCAAGCAGGCCCTGCAAAGCACCGTCGATCAGGCCACAAAACTGCTGGAATCAAGCAAAGACAGTGTGGCCGACGAACAGACCCGCACCGACTTGCAGAAGGCCATAGACAGCGCCAACAGCCTGTTGCAGAACGATGACGCAACCGTCAAACAGCTTACCGAAGCCCGCACTGCGGTCGATAAGGCCATGCAGTCCGTCACCAAGTCTTCAGCGCAGTATAACGCCGACAATCAGGTGTACGAGAACGTGCAGCAGAGCACAAACAACGGACGTCAGTACTACTATTACAACCCAAGCAAGTACAGGCAGAATTCCTCAACGACCACCAACGGTGGCGGCAATTCCAGTTCCGGCGACAGCTCCGGGTCCGGCAACAACTCCGGCAACAACTCCGGCAACAACTCCGGCAGCTCCGACGGCAGCTCCGACGGCAGCTCCG
>CAVBVU010000007.1:0-38296 GCA_963598975.1 Anaerovoracaceae bacterium | reverse complement strand
CCCTGCCGTCAACGCAAACGGTAGCGACGCCACGAACGCATCCTTCCGCCGCATATCGGCGCAGGCCGTCGCCTTGGCCTTGCGTGACGAATCGCGCGACTTCACCAACGCCGTCTGGCAGATGAGCGCTTCCTCGTAGCGCAACGTCCGCAATGCCTCATCAAAGCGGCGGCGATCCTGCGGATCATGAATCGCCATGAACGCCTCGGCACGGCGCATCAGCCCATGCTCCACGCGGAATCGTTCCGGCATGATGTCCGGAATCGCCACGGCCAACGCCTCGGTTCGAGCCTCGCGGTCGACTTGAGGAAGGCCGAATTCGCCGCTTTGCACAGTAGTTGGTCCGCTTTGCGCAGTAGTTGGTCCGTTCTGCTGCACGGCACGCTTCGCATGACCCGCCACATAATCGTCGCCACGCAACGCATCCATGTATTTCTCAATCGATTCGTGGATATGTTCACTGGAAATCCGCGAATTCGCATGGTAAACAGGCCGCGGACGGCATACATGCCGCAACGCCTCCGAAATCGATGCCGCATCATATTTCAAGAAACTTGCGTAAGTGTTCGCCGTAGCTGGATTTCCCGTGGGATCCTTTCCCGGGGAGCCTGCTGATTCCCCACTTCCGAAGCCATCATCCCATTGCGTACGTTCGCTGTTCGTCCGCTCGCAGACCGGATCGACGGTCAGCAGGTCGGGATGTGTGAATTGCAGACGATCGTTATATACGCTCGGCTCCCCAGCAACCACCAACAGCGCGCCCGGCTGCAGTTTGCGCTGAATCCAATCGATATACGACTTCCTGTAGGAGAAGAAGACAAGCGATGCCGCGGAACCGTTCGCATGACGGGCTGCAGCGAAATCGCCATCATCCACATCGGCGATCAGACGGAAGCCCCGACGGACCATCGGAAACACATGCACGTTCCGCACATGTGCGGCGAATGCCATCTTCTCCCCGATTTTCGCTTCGCTCAGGGCCCGTGCCGGCACGGGATCGGTGACACGGAACGGATAGTAGGTCAGTGCATCGCCGATCGACACCACACCCAACGATTTCAGTGCGCCGACTCTGCGACGGTTGCTTTCGATGGAAGAAATCGGGGTTTCCAGTGTGGTGCTCATAGCATTCCATTGTGGCACGAACGGATGATTGGCAGAATTCGGGTTAGCGGCCAAAATGTGTGTGCCTGGAATTGGAACCTATTCCTTGTGCCGCAAGGTCTTGGGTGGGTTCAAAAGCGGCACGGCCGGTCCAGAATCCACGCGGTTCGTTTCCCAATGCCACGAATCGCGGACGGCCCCTTTACCCATCACGCAAAAGATTCGGAGCACGACGGGCCTTCCCCGCCACAACCGCAAAGAAACGGGCATATCTCCCAGTTGGGGCAGAAACAGAAGCGGGCTGCTCCGATTTCAAAATCACAAATCGTTGGAAAATGGCCGTTTCCAGATCACACAAGAAAAACGATACACGATGAAGCACACCCCCTTCCAACCACAACCCGCAAGATACAGGCCTATCTCCCGGTTGGGGCAGGCCATGGACTCAGACCATACCGGCACGTAAGTCACAAATCGTTGGAATTCCGCCGTTTCCACATAACGTACTAGAAGCGGAAAAAACGGCGGCCACCCCCTTTTAGCCCCAACCCGCAAGATACAGGCATATCTCCCAGTTGGGAGCAGGAACGAAAGCCTGACGGCTATATCCGCTATTGCAATAAGAGACGAAAGAAGAAATCCTCGAGCCGGAAAAGCCCAGAGGAGCATCGAATGTCGCTGAATATGCGGCCTAAGGCGTCCAGGAAATCGCCCGAGGCCCCTCAGCCACACATTTTGGCCTGCAGCCCCGAATTTTTCCCCCATTATTCGCTATATGGCCGCTTCCGTCTCAAGCCCTTCATTCGCATCGACGATGCTTTCTCAAGAAATGCAAAACCCCGGCGACCAAAGTCTACCGGGGTTTCAAGCTGTTATTTCGCGATTCACGCTTCAACGCGCTGAACCTTGCCAGCCTTGAGGCACTTGACGCAAACGCGAACGCGAACGTTCTCGCCGTCGATGGTGGTGCGAACCGGCTGCAGATTCGGGCGGAAGGTGCGCTTATTGCGAATATGTGAGTGCGAAACGGTGAAACCGGTCTGCGGTCCCTTGCCGCACACTGCGCAACGAGCTGCCATAATGGACTCCCTATAATTACTATTGACTTGCAAGTCTGCGCGTTCGGGACCCCGCATATGCACGCGAGGCAGAACACACAACTTTTTAACTATACAACCAGCCCCGCCCAACTGCAAACAACAGTCGGCAAACCGTTCTCTCGCCTTGCATAAGCATGGCCTCTTCAGTACATACCCAGCCGCACGCCACCCCATGCCAAGGTGTTGTTCATAGGCTGTTCATGTTGTACGGTCCCGACCATAGCCAATCGCCCTTACGATGAAATAAGATGGACCTATAATTGACATTTATCCAGAAAGAGTCAACGAATGACGGACAGCCCCAGTGCCGAAACGCCTCGATCGCGCGTGGCCAAGTTCATGGAAGGTATACGATTGACCACCCGCGAAACACAGTGGATCGCGTACGACATCGGTAATTCCGCATTCGTGCTGCTTTCAACCGCCGTGGTGCCGATCTACGCCAATTCCCTGTTGCAGGCGGCCGGCGAAACGAACATCATGTCGACTTGGGGGTACGCGCAGACCATCGCGTCGCTGATTATCGCCGCCCTGATGCCGCTGCTTGGCTCCATCGCGGACGTTCAGGGCATGAAGATCCGTTTCTTCACGGGATTCTTCCTGACCGGCGTGGTCATGTGCTGCGCGATGGCGATGCCGCTCGGCTGGTTCGCATTCCTTGTTGTGTACGTGCTCGCGACCATCGGATTGAACGGTTCGCTCACGTTCTACGATTCGATGCTGGTCGACACCACCTCGAACAGCCGCATGGATCGCGTGTCCTCCCATGGTTATGCATGGGGCTACATCGGATCCACAGTGCCGTTCATCGCATGCATCGCGCTGATTTTCGCAGGCCCCGCGCTACTTGGCATGAGTACGGTCACCTGCATACGCATATCGTTCCTGATCACCGCCGCATGGTGGGTGGCGTTCACCATTCCGCTGCTGACCAGCTACAAGCAGACGCATTACCGCGCGACAGCAAGCCAAACCGGACAGGCGATACGCAACACGTTCGTGGAGCAGGCTGTGACTTTCAAGGCCATCCGCGGCAACAAGCCGCTTTGGATGTTCATGATCGCGTTCTTCTTCTACATCGACGCCGTGAACACGGTCATTTCCATGAGCACCTCGTACGGCACCCAGCTCGGCATCGACTCCACCCACCTGGTGGCCGCACTGCTGGCGACACAGTTCGTGGCGTTCCCAAGCTCCATGCTGTACGGAAGGCTGGCCGGGCGATTCGGTTCCAAAAACATGATTCTCGTGGCCGTGGTGGCCTACATGTGCATCGTGTTCTTCGCCGCATTCTTCCTGCGTTCCGCTGCGGAATTCTGGATTCTTGCGATTCTCGTAGGCATGTTCCAAGGCGGCATCCAGGCGTTGTCACGCTCCTACTATGGCAAGATCATCCCGAAAAACCACGCCAACGAGTATTACGGTTTCTATGACATTTTCGGCAAGACCGCTTCGATTCTCGGCACGTTCCTTGTGGCGACCACCACCGCGTTAACCGGCAGCGCCTCCATCGGCGTGCTTTCCATAGCGTTGCTGCTGGCCGTCGCGCTGTTCTTCCTTATTCGGCAGAAGGATCCGACCCGCGCCTGACGCGGTTTATCCCCGCATAACGTACCCAGTGTTGCGGCCGGCCCCAACTTTACGGATGCGCCCTTCGGCAACAAGTCCCGCAAGCGCGCGTTCGATGGTGACCAAGCTGATATCCGGACATTCCTCATGGATCATGGCCTTGGTCACTTTCCCAAGCCTACGATCGAATACATCCGCCACACGCTGCGTCTTGGTACGGCGCGCATTGCCGCTTATCGACTCCACTCGATCAGCAAAATCACGATACGCGGCCAATATAATTCCCAACATGAACCGCACGAAAGGCGCCTCATCATTATTACCGTCTTGCCAGCTTGAGGAACTGGCAGCAAGAGCTTCGTAATACAGCGTTTTATTGTCCTCAATCAAACGTTCGATGCTGACATATGCGCCAACTTCGTACCCAAGCCGCTCAAGCAGCAACACTGTCAGCAACCGGCTCATGCGTCCATTGCCATCGTTGAACGGGTGAACGCACAGAAAATCGAATATGAACCTGCACACGGTAAGCAACGGATCTCCGTCACCCTGCGCAAGTCCTTCATGGAGCGCTTCACATAGCCACTCCATCGCGTCCGCCGTGGCGATTGCCGGCGTCGGCACAAAACGAGTAATCCGCTCACCTTTGGCGTTGACGCCGGCAATCACATTATTCGTATCCTTCCAACGGCCACCGAAAGAAAACGAGGTATGACGCATGAGATCGCGATGCAATTGAAGAATAACGTTGGGCGTCACCTCAATGTAGTCATGCTGCTCGTGAATGAGCGCCAGAACATCACGATACCCGGCAATTTCCTGCTCGTCGCGCCCCTGTGGCTCAGTGTCGCGCAGCACAATACCCTGTAGACGTGGCTGAGTGGTTGCAATGCCTTCAATGCGATTCGACGCACCCACGCTTTCCACCTTCGCCACTTCAAGCAAGGACCGCAGCGTTTCCGGCCGGGCCGTCAACCACAACGATTGACGCCCTTTGCATTCCCGAAGCTCCAACAGCAACTTGGTGACCGCGGGCGAGCAAAGGCTTTCCGACAATGCAAGGTAATCAAATATGCGCACGACTCATCACCCTTTCCACCCTTCTGCATCATCGTTTTCTTTTCTGCATCATTTTACCGCCAAATGATGCAGAAAATCAGAAAACAGCATCGCAAACCTCACTACGGAAAGCAACTCGAAACGGTGAGATTCATCAACGCATATCCCATCATGCTGCTGGCCGTCGCGCTGTTCTTCCTTATTTGTCAGAAGGATCCGACCCGCGCCCGACGATTTGCCTGCAATCCTGCAAAAAACGGGTGTGCGACGGAGATTCTCCGCCACACACCCGCCACGGGCACCTGAGAAAGGGAAGGCAGACGCTCAGTGCGTTGCTATTTCGTCGATCTTGGTGACGTGACCGCCAAATTGGGCCCGCATGGTGGAGACCACGCGCAGAATATCGTCCGCGCCGCCACGCAAGGACTGACGGGCGTACAGCGCGGCAGCCGTGGCCGGGGCGGGCACACCCAGCTCAAGCGCGGCTTCGATCATCCACTTCGCCTCGCCGGACTCATTGGCCACCGGAGGCATGGATTCGAGCGTCGGATCGGCCTTGAAGGCGATGGCCAGCAGGTCCAGCAGCCACGACTGCACCACGGAACCATCTCGCCAGGACGACATCACCGCAGCCGGATCATTGATCAGTTCGGATTTGACCATGGTGGCGAAGCCTTCGCCGAACGCCTGCATCATGCCGTATTCGATGCCGTTGTGCACCATTTTGGCGAAATGTCCGCCGCCGACCGGGCCGGCCAGCACCAAGCCGGTCTCGCCTTCCGGCTTGAGCGCTTCGAATATGGGCTTCACGGATTCGAAGTCCTCCTCGCTGCCGCCGACCATCAGGGCGTACCCGCGATCGATGCCCCACACGCCTCCGGACACGCCGCAGTCCATGAATCGGATGCCCTTGGCCGCGAGTTCCTTCCCATGGCGGGCGTCATCGGTGTAACGGGAGTTTCCGCCGTCGATGATCATGTCGCCCGGCTCAAGCAGTTCCGACAGTGCGTTCACGGTTTCGTCCGTGGCGACTCCGGCGGGTACCATGACCCATACGACTCGCGGTGCGTCGAGCGCCGCCGCGAGCTCCTCGAGGCTCGTCACCGTACGGTCGGATTCGGGCGATTGGTCGTAACCCACGACCTCATGTCCCGCTGCCGCGATGCGCTTCGCCATATTGCCGCCCATTCGGCCGAGGCCAATCATTCCAAGTTTCATGATGTTCTTCTTTCTACGTTAATCACCAACGGCTTGCGATAAAGTGTTCGATAAATCACCGTTGGATCCGGGTTCTTGCGATTGCTGTATTAAGTTGTGTGTGTATTGAGTTGAGTTGAATTGCGACGAGTTGCAGAAAAACCGCCGCCGCTATGAGATTCATGAATCCTCCTTGATTCTGAATTTCCTATGATTGGCGCCTGTTACGCAGCTTGTTCCTGCGATTTCGCAGCGACTTCCGCCGCATACGCGTTCAGTGCGTCGAGTGCGCGTTCCACCATGTCGTCGACGCTGCCCTCGATGGAGATTTCAACGCCGTTCTCGTCCGCCGCAAGCGGCTCGAGGATGGCGAACTGGCTTGGCAGCAGCGCCGGCGGCATGAAGTGCCCCTTGCGTTCGCTCAGACGCTGTTGAATGAGTTCATGGGTGCCGCTGAGGTGGACGAAGAAGACGGGAACGTCTTTGGCGAGCACCTCGCGATAACCGCGCTTGAGGGCCGAGCTGGATACGACCGTGTTCTCACCCAGCGCCTCGCGTGCCACCATCCACTTGTTGATGACCTCCAGCCAGGGCCAGCGGTCCTCGTCGGTCAGTGGAATGCCGGCGCTCATTTTGTCTATGTTGGCCTGCGGATGGAAGTCGTCGCCTTCGGCGTACGCATAGCCCAATCGTTCGTGAATCGCTTCGGCCACGGTTGACTTGCCGCACCCTGCAACACCCATCACCACTACATGAATGCCCATTGTCGCTCCTTTGAAAAGACCGTTCCGCCGCTGCCTTGCGATCGGAATGAGAATATCATAAACCTTAAAAGTATTACCTGTCAACTTAAAAGTACTACTTTTTAGAAAAAACATATGACTTGGTATGATTCAAGGAGTTCAACAAGAAAGGAAACAATGACCGAGAACGCCGAAAACACGGGAGGAGAGCTTCTCCAGGAAGCCGTAAGTCGTACCTTGGCCATTGAAATACTCGACGGCGTTTGGCAGGCCGGTCAAAGCCTCACGCTGGAAGACCTGCAAAGCCGGTTCGGAATCTCCCGAACCGTGGCCAGAGAGGTGGCCAAAACCCTCGAATCCATGGATGCCGTACTGGTACGCCGCCGCGTGGGACTCGTGGCCAGACCATTCAACGAATGGCAGGCGCTCAATCACAAAGTGATCGAATGGAGGCTGCACTCAACGCAACGCGAGCAGCAACTGTCGTCGCTCACCGAACTGCGCCTCGCCGTCGAACCCGCGGCGGCGGCCTCCGCGGCACGACTCGCGTCAATCGAAGTCAAGGCGAAATTCCCCGTTTATGCATCGCAGATGAGGCAATATGCCGAAGTAAACGAGGAAGACTCCGCAGGACTGGCGAAATTCCACGACCTGGACGTGGAATTCCATACATTGATACTGCGCGAAAGCGGCAACGAGCTATTCGCGGCACTTGCCGACACCATCGCCACCGTGCTGCGCGGACGCGTGGAACTCGGCAAATACCCGATGAAACCGAAGCCGGATGCGCTGGACGCCCACGACGCCGTGGCCGACGCGATCGCAAAAGGCGAGCCGGAGCGTGCAAGGGAAGCCATGTTCGAAATCGTCGACGAAGTGGCAAGGGCGCTCAAGTTCTTTTGAAACGCAAGTTCTTCTGTGACTTCTGCGATCGCAGAAGTCACGTGCATCCAATCGTAAACGAAAAAGGCGTCCCGACCGTCAACAGACAGCCAAGACGCCCGAAAAACCGCAATCAGCGGCCGTATACCTCGTGTACGAACTTCTCAAGAGCCGCGATGGAACGCTCCACCTTCTCCGTATCGATGCAGTACGCCATACGGAAGTAGCCCGGGACTCCGAAACTGTCGGACGGCACGAGAATCAGATCGTAATCCTTGGCCTTCATGCAGAACGCGTTCGCATCATCCTCAAGCGCCTTCGGGAAAATGTAGAACGTACCGCCCGGGCGCACCACTTCAAAACCAAGACGCACCAACGCATCGTAGAGAAGATTCATGTTCTTCTCATACACGGAAAGATCGCTCGTCTCATCCACGACCTTCGCCACCGCCAGCTGCACGCTGGAGCCCGGACAATTATGGCCGGTTCCGCGGCTGATCTGACCGCACATGGGAACGATCAGCTCCGCATCGGTGGCACGCGGGCTCACCGCCACATATCCAAGACGTTCGCCCGGCAGGCTCAGCGACTTGGAATACGAATAGCAGGAAAGCGTATTGTCGTAGAATTTGCTCGGGTACGGCTGCTCGCCGCCGTCGAACAGAATCTCACGATACGGCTCGTCGGAGATCAGGAAGATGTCGTGACCGTATTCACGCTGCTTGTCCAGCAGAATCTGCGCAAGCCGGGTCAGCGTCTGTGCGGAATACACGGCTCCGGAAGGATTGTTCGGCGTGTTGATGAGCACTGCCGCGGTACCCGGATTCAGAGCGGCCTCGAACGCCTCAAAGTTGATCTGGAAGTTCTCCGTATCGGCCGGAACCACGGTCAGATGGGCACCGGTTCCGTTCACATACGGCTGGTATTCGGGGAAATACGGCGCGAAGGTGATCACCTCGTCACCCGGAGCGGTCACCACGCGCAATGCATGGGCCAGTGCGCCGGCCGCCCCAGTGGTCGGGAAAATATGGTTGGCCGTGTAATCCATGCCGAAGCGTCGGTTGAGGCTGTCGGCGATCGCCTCACGCACCGACGGAATGCCCAGAGAAGGCGAATAGCCGTGCAACGCCACCGGTTCGGAGGTCTTGTACAGGTCGATCATGGCATCGGTGAAGCTCTGCGGGCATGGCACGCTCGGATTGCCGAGGGAGAAGTCGAACACGTTTTCATAGCCGATTTCAGCGCCACGCTTGGTGGCGTATTCGCTCAGCTCACGGATAACGGACTTGCCGCCGAGCATCGCCTTGTATGCCTCGTTGATCATTGCAACCTCCCTGTCATGCCTTTCGGTTCGCCTTAAACCGCCATGTTCCATTCACCGACGCGGTCTCACGCCCGGCGCACACGTTGGGTACACGTCGACACGCGTTCGGCGAATACACTACCCACGGTTTTACCACTGAAAAGTCATTTCAGAGCGCGTTTGGCTCACTGTGCGAATCGGTATCAGCCTTGGACTCGTCGCTGGACACCCGCCGAAGGACTCGCTCCCCGGGCACGAAGCCGTTGCTGAAAATCCGGCGCCAATAGTCGAGCATATTGGTTTTCGACATCGACATGAACATTCCCGCCGAAAGCACGGCGATGTCCTCGTTGAACACCGCGTCCAACGGCAGCTGTTCACTGAGTTTCGGCCAGCGTTGCAACACCGCGAGCATGCCTCCGACCGTGAAATCGAGCATCAGATCGGTTTTGAGATCCACACTGTCGGTTTCAAGGCCCAGAACGTCGATGAGCGTGAGCCTGCCGAAATCACGTAGCGACGCGATGAGCTCCGGAGAACTGTGAGGACCGGCCAGCAACGCCAATCGACCAAGACGCTGCCTTTGATCAGGATCCCTCAGCAGCGCGGTCACATGCTTGCGCCATTCATAATCCGGGTCCCAATCCCCGTCGGGAAGCGTCGGCCTAGGCGTGTTCTCCACGGCGTGCTGGATGGCGGAATCGGCAAGTTCCGGCAATCCCGCGAAATGGTAGTAGAAGGAATTGCGATTCACCCCGGCCGTACGCACGACGTCGGTCACGGTAATCTTACGATACTCGCGTTCGGAAAGCAGTTCCCAGAACGCGTTCTCCAAGCGTTCACTGGCTGGCAGTATTTCGGAATCTCGGCGCGGGCGCGGCATGGCAGCCTCCTGTAACAAATTAGTCACGCTGTCTATAAACATGATTAACTGTACAGAATGTCTAGAACAAATCGTGTTACTTCCGCTGCACCTTGGGATTTCTCGCGAGCGCGGCCTGTAGCAGAATCATCAACGCCTGGTTGATGTTCTTTCGTTCCTCGCCGTTCAGTCCGACGTAGGTGCCGAGCATTTCCGGTATGACCTTCGGTCCGGCCGCCATCATTCCGGAAATACTGCCCGCCCCTGACGCTTCCAGAACCGAGAACAGCGCGTCCACGGCATGTTCGCGTTGCTCTTTGGAAAGGTTGGAAAGCCAGTTGTTCAACGATTTGTTGAACACTACGGAACTGTCGGCCACGTCTTCCACTTTGGCGAATTCGATGCCGTGCATCTGCCATGAGAACGCGAAATGCTGCATGATGCCTTCCACGTCCGATTTGACCACTATGCATCGTTCCGGGGTTTCGAGGACCATGCCCACTACGGAGGAGTCCGGCACGATTTTCGTGATTCGGTCGCATACGCTTGCGTATTCGTAGCCGCGTACCACCGCTTCCGGAAAACCCGGTCCGTCCAGTGAGTAGATACGTTCGATACGGTCCTTGATTTCGTCGGGTGCGTTCATCGCCGCGTATACCGCCAGATTCCCGCCTTTTGAATGGCCGGTAAGTATGATCGGCCCCTGCCATAGGCTCGCCACGTCGTTCAGATATTGCGCTGCGGAGACCTGTGCCGGCACCGGATACTGGAAGGCCATGTTGAAGTCTTCCTTCCATCCGACGAGCGAGTCGTCAGTGCCTCGGAACGCTACGATCAACGCGCCGGAGGGAATGCGATAGGTGACCGCGGCGAATTGCGTTTGCTCTTCGTTGTCGAATTGCTCCCGGTATCCGCTCATCTCGATATTCGCGAATCGTGGATTCGCGGCGACCGCACTGTAAAAATCGTGGGTGACCTGCGGGTCGACCAATCCGATGCTTTCCACATCGTGTTCTTCCCGGTCCGCGACGTGGTGCAGTTCGTCATCGGCATGAGCGATGGTCACCCCGCAGTAAGGGGCGTGGCGCAGCGCACGCAATGACGCCACCGGACGGCGGATCGAAAAATCCATGGTGAAGGCTCTCGCACGCCGTTTGAATGTGGAGTATTTCGTGATGAGATCGTCCAGTTTCGCGATGGATCGCGGCACGTCGTCATAGGAAAGCTGGGCCAGAACAAGCGCGTCGGCGGCACGGAACGGCAGAGCCACGAAGTTGCGCGTTTCGCTGCGTGCATAGTCGATGATATTGCTCATTCGCGCATCCTTCCCTTCCGTGTATGGATCTCCCCTTTATTATGCGCCGAATCGAAGGACACCCCACGCTTGTTCACTCATATTGGAATCGTGGTTTCGCCGCATGCAGGACGTTCGGTTTGTACCAAATCCGCTCGTGTACACTTGGGCCGCATGAATTCGTTTGATTTCTTCCTGCAATGGATCGCCACAAATTACAACAAGCTCATACTGCTGCTCGTCATACTGGCGGTCGCCTTCATCGGCGACAAGGTTCTCTCACGCGTCGTACGCAAGGTTCTTTACAAATCACAGGTGCCGAATGCCTCCATATTCGTCAACATTCTGCGTGCGGTGGTGTGGGTGCTGGCCATCGCCACAGTACTCGAACCGGTGTTCGGCGTGAATCCGAACAGCCTGTTCACCGCCCTTGGCATCGGCGGTCTCGCCGTTTCCCTTGGCCTGAAAGATACGATAGCCAATGTGATCGGCGGATTCGGACTCATGGTCGGCCGCGTCATCCAGCCGGGAGATCTGGTCAGCGTGGCCGGTACCAAGGGTGTGGTGCAGG
The DNA here is from genome assembly GCA_963598975.1 of Anaerovoracaceae bacterium. Lineage (GTDB taxonomy): Bacteria > Actinomycetota > Actinomycetes > Actinomycetales > Bifidobacteriaceae > Bifidobacterium. Next base: position 26,612 of record CAVBVU010000007.1, on the reverse strand, counting down.
ACATCAACTGGCGACAGACGATCGTCCATGAACGCAACGGCAACGAGATGATCATCCCGAATTCCATTCTGAACACCGCCTCGCTTGAAAAACTCGACCCCATCAACGAATGCCTGGTCACGGTGCCGTTCACCGCGAAGTCCGGCTCCGACGCGAAACAGGTCGAGCAGGATGTGATCGCGGCCGTGAACGAGCGGGCCGGCGAATTTTTGAATCCGAATTATCACACGGATGTTCGCTTGAGCGGTTTTTCGCCGTATGGCATTGAGGGCAACGTGTACGCGTATGCCAAGGATGGACTGCAGCTTTCCTGGGTCGCGGACGTCGTAGCACTTGCGATCGCCGATTGCGGCTATCTGGAACACCGCGCGATCAATCAGTGACGTCGATCGGAACAGTATTCCAAAAACAATATTGCCGTGCAAAACAATATTGCCGTGCCGCAACGGTTACGTCGTGGCACGGCAATATTTATATTTGAAATCCCATTACAGCAGATAGTAAAGCGTTCCGCCTACTGTGATGAGGACGAACAGAATCGCACCCACGTTGCCGAGTACGGCTTTCACGCGCATTCCCTTGGGCAGCTCTTCCGGAGCGATATAGAATTCGAAATTCCTGCGCTCTCGAATGAGCAGTATCGTTCCAACTACGATCAATACGAAATACGCCAGGAAATACACGCAAAACGCGGTCATACTGCCCATGTTCTGGCTAATCCATTGCGAGCTCGCGTCGATCTGTCCGTTTTCGATGTTCCTCTGCGCGGCTTCCAGCGAATCGAAATCCATATTCGCGAAAATCCACGGCACCAGTACGCCTCCATTGAAGTTGAGCAGCATGTGCATGGCCACCGAATAGCGCAGTTTGCTGGTACGCATGTACACGTATCCGAATATGAGTCCCAAACCGAACGCGTAGAAGAACTGGAACATATTCAGATGGAACAGGCCGAACGCCACCGCGGAAATCAGAATCGCGGTTTTCTCGCCGTATTTGCGCGTATGGTCGATGAGCTGCTTGCGGAACATCCATTCTTCGAAGAACGGTCCGAGAACCACCATGAACACAACGTTCCACACATCCGGAGTTAACGCCAGTTCGGAGACTCTGTTGGTCGCCTGTCCGTTCGACGCCACCCTCGAAAATACCGTGCCGATGATTGATCCGAGGCACATGATCGGGAAGCACATGACCAGCAGCTTGAAGAACATTCCCGGCTTCATGTCGAAACGCTGCGTCCGCACCGTCGATACCTTACGCATGATGAGCACCGCAATCGGCATGGCCACGAAGTACAGCGGGAGGCTCGACGATACGTATACGCCCCAGTTCGGCAGATCATCCACACCCAGATACAGGTACAACGCCGCCGATATCACCATTGCCAATGCGAGCCACAGCACAACCAGAACACTCAATCCCGTGCCGACGCGGGAGAAATCACGTCGTGCGTTTTTCAGCAACTCCATATATGGATTGGAATTTCCATGCTGTGGCGGCTGATCCTCCCACGTCTGCATAGGCTGCCGCGTATTGCGCGGATGCTGGTTGGACGGCGGGGCGGGAACCGGCGGATTGGGAACCGGCGGATTCGGAGCCGGTGGATTCGGCTGAAAAGTCATGTAGGCCTTCTCTCGATGCTGAAAATACTGTTCCAATAAAAAACTGATGTTCAGAATCGTTATATCACCATTCTGAACATCAGTTCGAAATCGTTGAAATCGTTGGCCCGGTGGTCGCAAATCATACGGCGAGCGCCGGAATGGCGCGAGGAGCCACGACCACTTCGGAACCGACCATCATGCCGGAAGGCAATTCGTTGGCCGGCAGCTGCACTGTGACTCGCAGGGCCCTGTTGTTGGAAATGCGCACGTCGACACGGGCCAAAGCTCCGAGGAAGTGGACCATTTCGATGCGGCCGGATTCTCCGACTCCGGAATCGCCGTTCGCACGCAACGCGATCGTCATGTTTTCCGGACGTACCAGTACCACGGAACCGTCTTTGCGGGAGCCTTTCAGCAGCGGGATGCGCTGGCCGAACACCACGGCTTCCGTTCCGTTGCCGATGCCGGGCAGACGGTTGGTAAGGCCGATGAACGTCGCCACATATTCCGTTTCCGGATTGCGGTACAGGCTTTGCGGATCCGCAAGCTGTTCGATGCGTCCATGATTCATCACGCCAATGCGATCGGCTACGGCCAGAGCTTCCTCCTGATCGTGGGTGACGAATACGGTCGTCGTGCCCGCTTCGAGTTGGATACGGCGAATCTCGTCGCGCAGCTGCACACGCACTTTGGCGTCCAACGCGGAAAGCGGCTCGTCGAGCAACAACACACGCGGGTTCACGGCCAATGCGCGGGCCAGTGCGACGCGCTGCTGCTGGCCTCCGGACATCTGTTGAGTATATTTCTTCGCTTGATCCGCAAGACCGACCAGTTCCAACTTCTCCATGGCCAGACGGCGGCGTTCGGCACGTCCGATGCCGCGAATCTCAAGACCGAATTCCACATTCTGCAGGGCCGTCATGTGTGGGAAGAGCGAATAGGCTTGGAATACCATGGCCATGTCTCGCTTGTTAACCGGCACTCCGGTAACGTCCTGGCCGCCGACGAGGATACGTCCCGCCTGAATGTCTTCCAATCCGGCCAGTGACCTCAGTGCGGTGGATTTACCACATCCGGAGCCGCCTAGAAGCACGACCATCTCCCCCGGTTTGATTTCCATGTTGAAATCGTCGAGGGCCTTCGTGCTCGACCCCGGATAAATTTTGTCGACTCCCAGCATCTGCACGCCGCCGCCGCGCGCCTCGGAATCCTTGAGCACGGCCTTGGCGGCTTCGGTCACCACGTTGGCGTCGGCCGCATTGTCGGTGAAGACCTCGGCGGCTTGGGCCACCACGGCTTTTTGATCGGCGAGAGACATTACTTGTCACCTTCCTTGGTTCGACGCATCGCGTCGGAGATAAGATCGAGGGCCACCAGCAGAATCACGCCGAACAGCAGTGCCAACAGCGACATGGCGGTGGAGATTTGCGAGTTGGATTGGCCGAGCTGGTAAAGCGCAACCTGCAGATTCATACGGCCGAGCAGCGACGCCACGGTGTATTCGCCGAGCACCACGGCGATGGAGATGAACGATGCGGAAAGGATCGACTGCCACAGGTTCGGAATGATCACACGGAAGAACACGCGCGGCCATGAAGCGCCGAGGGACCTTGAGGCCTCGCACAGCGTCTTCACGTCGATGGAATTGAGCCCTACCGCAAGCGCGCGGAAAGCGAACGGCATTACCAGCACCACGTATGCGAAGCACAGCCAGATCGGCTTGGTGTTGAGCACGTCAGCCGACAGCCATCGGTAAATCGGACCAAGACCCACCACCAGTACGATCGCCGGAATGGTCAGCGGCAGTGTAGCCACCCATTCGATGGCACGTTCGAGTTGGCGTGAGCGAATATGTACGATCACCATGGTCGGCACGAGCAGCAGCAGCGTAATCGCCACCGTCACCACGCATAGTGCGAGGGAAGTTCCAAGACCGCTCCACAACACGGTCAGGTCGGCGCCGAGGGCGCTGCCGTCGCCGGTGAATATGGCGATCCACGGGTCGAGGCTCCATCTGCCGGACAGCGGATGTCTGACGGTGAACAGGAACATCGAAACGAGCGGAACGAACAGGAACAGCAGCGTCACGCCAAGAATCACGGTTTTGATGATGCGCTGCTTCGCCACGCGGACCGCACGCAACTGCGGCGGCTTCCGTTCGGCCTGTCGCGAAGGTTCCTTCGACTGCGTAGAATCCTGCATTGCGTTCACTGCCATCTTCCAGCCCTCTTTTCCACCGCATGGCTAATCATCATGATCACCGCCACAACCACGATCATGGCGAAGGCGAGCACTTGTGCGAATCCCTGCTGGTTGGGATCCATTTCGTTGCGCATCGCGCCCTGGATCATCAGCGGCACGAGAATCGAACGTTGCGAGAACAGCGCCGCGGCGGTCGCATATGCGGAGAATGCGGAAGCGAACAGCAGCAGGAACGCGGAAATGAATCGCGGGGCGAGGATCGGCCCGGCTACACGAGTCCAATATTGGAAGGTGTTGCCGCCGAGGCTTTCGGTGGCTTCACGCCACTGCGGACGGATCGAATCGACTGCGGGCAGAAAGATGATGATCATCAGCGGAATCTGAAAATAGCAATAGACGGTGATCAGACCCGGCAATGAGCTCAGCCAATTCGGATTCACGGTAAGTCCGGTCAACTGCTTGATGAGCATCGTGCCCACGCCGTTGATGCCGATGGTGGCGATAAACGCGAAGGCGAGCATCACGCCGCCGAACTGGGCCAGTACGGAGGAGATGGCGGAGATTATACGGCGGAACAATCCGTTCGGACTGGAACCGATTACCAGCGCATAGCTGGCGAGCGCGCCCACCACCGCTCCGATCAGCGCGGAGGCCAACGATACGAGGATTGATGTGGCGAATGCTTCGACGGTGTTCGCTTCAAGCAGTTTGGCGAAGTTGTGCACGGTGAAGCTGCCGTCGGAAGCTTGGAATGCTCCGACGATCACGATGACGGTCGGTGCGAGCAGGAAGCATGCGGAGTATGCAAAGAAGGGAATGGATACGGCGAAGGTGCCGATTTCCTTCTTGTGGGCGGAAAACGAGATGGCGGAGGAGCCCGCGCGGGTGGCGCGAGCTCCTGAGGTGAGAGCTGCGGTCATGTCAGTTACCGATGGTCTTGTCCCAGTTGTTCTGCAGCCACTCGGTGATGCGGGTGGAGTCTTCGTTGGTGTAGCTCACCGGATCGCCTTCGATGGTGATGGCGTTCTTCAGGGTGTCCTGATCCACGGTGCCGTCTTCCTTCATGGAGTCAAGCAGAACCGGGTTCGCTCCGCCCTTGAACCATTCGTTCTGGGCTTCGGTGCTGTACAGGTATTCCTCCCAGAGACGTGCCGCGGCCGGGTGCGGAGCGTCCGCATTGATGGCCTGGTTGTAGTAGCTGACCACCTGTGCGTTCTTGAAGGTCTTGTACTTCCAGGTGACGCCCTTCTCCTTGAGGCTCGACTGGTAGGATGCCTGGTTGTAGGTCCAGTCTATGACCACGCCAGTCTGTCCAGAGTCGATGGTGCCGTCGGTCACGTCGACGGTGGTGAGGTTGCCGCAGTCCTTGAGCTTCTTGAAGAAGTCGAGGCCCGGCTGGAGATTGTCGAGGTCGCCGCCTGCGAGCTGGTTGATCATCAGGAAGCCGTTGAATGCAGCACCAGCTTCCGCCGGCTTGCCGTTGAGGGCCACAGTGCCTGCGAACTTCGAGTCGGTCAGGTCTTCGATGGAGTTGATGTCGCCGTACTTGTCGGCGTTCCAGCCGATGGACATGATGCCGGTGTAGTCGGCGTAGTACTTGCCGTCGGCGTCCTTGGCGGAATCGGGGATCTTGTCCCATGCCTGCACCTTGTAGGATGCGAAGCTGTCGGTATTGGTGGAGGCCACCGCCAGGCCGAGATCGTACACGTCCGGAGCCGCGTCGGTGCCCTTGTTGGTCTTGCCGGCGTCCACTTCCTCCTTGGAAGATGCGTTCGGATTCATTTCGTTGACGGTGATGTTCGGATACTTCTTCTTGAATCCTTCGATGACCTCACCGTAGTTGGACCAGTTGTGAGGCAATGCGATCACGTTGAGGGCGCCTTCCTTTTCAGCTGCCGCAACGAGGTCTTCCATAGTGCCGAAATCTTCGAGGGAGGTGGCGGTCGCGGACTTCTGATCCACGGTCACGGCCTTGCCTGTGGTTGAATCGCTGGATTCGGAGCTGCTGCCCGATCCGCAGGCAGCCATGGAGAATGCGAGCACGGCGGCGAGGGAGCCGGCTGTGATCTTACGCAGAGAAATCATGTTCGTCCTTGTTGTCTTTTCGTTCTGACAACAAGAAAAATAATGGCGATTGTTGAAGCCGGGTTGTCGTTATAGTAAAGCCGGAGCGATATTTAGGATTGTCTCCGTATCGCTCCGGCAAACTTCCGGTTAACCTGATTACGTCCGCTACTCCAGCACACCTTCGATGAGAGTGGAAATGAGGTCCGTATAGTTCAGACCGGTGGCGTCCCATGCCTTGGGGTACATGGAGATCGGAGTGAAGCCCGGCATGGTGTTGATTTCGTTGACCATCACTTCGCCATTCGGCGTCACGAAGGTGTCGACTCGGCTCAGACCGGCGCCGTCCACCGCCTTGAAGGCTTTCTTGGCGGTTTCGCGCACGATTTCAAGGGTTTCCATGGGCAGGTTGGCCGGCACTTCCACATGGCTGGCTTCGGAATCCACGTATTTGCTGTCGAAATCGTAGAATTGGTCGCCGTCTTCGCTTCGCTTGTCGAGCACGATCTCACCGGGCCAGCTTGCCTGCGGTTCGTCGCCGGCTTTCGGGCACAGCACCGCGCATTCGATCTCACGTGCGTCGATGCCCTGTTCGATCAAGATGCGCCAATCGTGATGGGAGGCTTCGAATACCGCGGCCGCGAGTTCGGCGGCATCGTCTTCGCGTTCCACTTTGGTCACGCCGAAGCTGGAACCGGCACGAGACGGCTTGACGAATAGCGGATAGCGCAATCCGGCTTCCTTCACTTGGGCGAGCATGTCCTCGCCATTCGCAGAGAAGGCCGAATCCGCATCATAGGAACGTGCGTCAAGGGTGATGCCCGGAGCCACGGGAATTCCCGCGGCGGCAAGCAGCACCTTGGTGTAGTGCTTGTCCATGCAGGTGGAGGACGCAAGCACGCCGCATCCGACGTACGGCACGTTCATCATCTCGAACAGTCCCTGGATGGTACCATCCTCGCCGTACGGTCCATGCAATACGGGCAATACCGCGTCCACATGCCCCAGCGAGCTCAAGGTGCCGTCGTTCTCGCGGGCGAAGAATCCATCCTTGCCGAGGGCCACGTCCAACACAACGTCTTTGGCTCCATCGACCTTTTCGACGGTCGGCATGCCTTCGCTCATGTTCCATCCGCGGGGGTCTTCGCCATCGACTATCCACTGACCGGTTTTGGTGATGCCGATCGTGATGGCCTCGAACTTGTTCTGGTCAAGCGCCCGCAGCACTCCTGCGGCGGAGATGCACGAGATCGAATGCTCGTCGGCTTTGCCGCCGTACATTACGACAATACGTTTTTTCGTCATGTTCGTCTTACTCCTCGCTGATTGCGTCGTCGAAAAGTTCGGAAAGCATCTGCGCGCAGGAGATGCCATCGGAAAGCACTCGGCTCATGGCGGAGGCAAGCGGGGTGGCCACGCCGTATTGCTTGCCGAGCGCCACCACCGCGTCGGTGGTCGGCACGCCTTCGGCGACGCCGTTGCTGGCCTTGGTGGCCTCCTCAACGCTCAGTCCCTTGCCGAGATTCGCGCCGAACGTGTAGTTGCGGCTCAACGGCGAACCACAGGTGGCGGTCAGGTCGCCCACGCCGGCGAGTCCGGAGAAGGTCTTCGGGTCGGCGCCCGCGGCCTTCCCCAAGGCGGTGAGTTCGGCCAGCCCTCGGGTTTCGATCATGGCCGCGGTGTTCTCACCGTAGCCTGCGCCACGTGCCATGCCGACGGCCAGTGCGACCACGTTCTTCAGCGAGCCGCACATTTCAAGTCCGATCACGTCACGGGTCACGAACGCGCGGAAATAATCGGTGGTGCAGGCTTTCGCGATGGTACGTGCATTGTCGATATTCGTGCAGGCCACTACGGTCGCGGCTGGCTCGCGGTCCGCTATCTGCTTGCTCAGGTTGGGGCCGGAAATCGCCGCGAAACGTTCCTCCGGCAGATCAAGCGTTTCCATGACCACTTCGTCCATACGCTTGCCTGTGGTACGTTCGATGCCTTTCATCAGGGATGCCACGAGTGCGGTCTGAGGAATGAGTTCCTTGAATTCCGCGAGCGCCACGCGTGCGAACTGCGCCGCGATCGCCACGATTACGATGTCGGCGTTCTCCACGGCTTGCGCACGGTCTCCTGTGGCGGTCATGTTACTTGGCAGCACCTCCACGCTCGGCAGGCGCACGCCGTTGTGATGGTGGTCGCGGATGCCTTCCACGATTTCCGGTTCGATCGCCCACATGGTCACATTGTTGCCGGCATCTGCCAGTACTTGGCCGAAGGCCGTTCCCCAAGCGCCCGCGCCCAGTACCGTCACGTTCGTCATTGTCTCGCTCCTTGGATCGCTCCCGCGGATTACCGCCTTTAACGTTGCCTTCACTATGCTACAGCCGACTCGGTATGGACGCCGGCATCCATGCCGCGCCCTCAGGAGACCATCCGCACTTGTACATGTTTTTACATAATTTCGTGTACACCTTGTACACGTTTTTATGTAATTTCGTGTACAATACTTGTAATCACACCACGATTCACGATTGGCCCGACAGGCGGATTCCATGGCATATATGAAGCGCAAAATCGAAAGCACCGTCATCGAATGGGCGCAGTCACGCGATACCCACCCTCTGCTGATTCGCGGCGCGCGCCGCATCGGCAAGACATGTCTCGTCAAGCAGATCGGCCGCACCATATTCAACGGCAACATAGTCAACCTCGATTTCCAGACCGACCTGGATATCATCGAAAAAATCTTCGACGTGCCGACCAACGAACCGGATGCGATTGTCCAACGTATCCAGGAATACACCGGACAACAGTGCAGACCCGACGAAACGCTTTTGTTCTTCGACGAAATCCAACTTTCCGAGAAGGCCCTTAACTCGCTACGTTTCTTTTCCGGAACGCGATGGCGCATCATCGCAACCGGCAGCCTCCTGGGTGTCACCGTCAGAAAACGCAAACTTCCGTTTCCTTCAGGCATACGCCAGCTAGACATGCACCCCATGGATTTCGAAGAGTTCCTTTGGGCTCTTGGCGAAGAATCATTGGCAAACACCATCCGCAGCCACGCATACAGCATGGATTCCATGCTCACGCACGATAAGGCTTTGGACCTCTACCACCGTTACTTCATCGTCGGAGGCATGCCAAAGGCCGTGGAAGCTTACCGAGAAACCGGCTCATTTGCCGAAGTTGCGCAGGAACAGCAGGAAATCGATAGCACGTACATCAACGACATGACCGACCCGGACAATGGCATCAGCGGAATCTCTGCCAAACGCATTTGGGAAAGCCTGCCCAAACAGCTGTTACGCTCCTCCACTAAAAAATTCAAATATTCAGAAGTCGTTCGCGGTGGTCGGCGGAGTCGGTTGATGGAGCCTCTTGAATGGCTTGAAGCCGCTGGTGTCGTATCCCGCAATGAGATGACGAAAGACATGACGCCGCCATTGACCGAGTATTGCGACGAAGAAGGCAGCTTCTTCAAAGTGTATGTCGCCGACACCGGCATCATGTTCCACAAATTCGGAATCAGCGCCGAACTGTTTCTTGCACCGGACTCGGCAAGAACACTATCGTCGGACTTCCGTGGCGCATTGGCTGAGAACTATGTGATGCAGTCGTTGCGCAGCAACGGAATCAAGACGTTCTACTGGACGCCTGAAGGCAACAGTCGCGGAGAGTTGGACTTCGTATTCCAAAATGGGGCCGCACAGGCGATTCCCGTCGAGATCAAATCCGCACGCAACGTCACCTCAAAGAGTTTGGCGAAGTTCGTGAAAGAGGGCAACTCACCTTATGCATACCGTCTGTCCGAACGCAATTTCGGATTGGACACGGTCGCCGACACAAACGTGCCTTTGCGCAGTCTCCCCCTGTACGCGGCGTTCGCCATTGCGGCCGATTGATCGGCGCATTCGTCTCGTACGGGGGAATACGCCGATCAATCGGCCGCCAAAGAAGCTGAAGGCTACTCCTTCACACGCTTCATGGCACGGTAGTCCCAGTAGCCTTCCGGGGCCTGCTCACCGCGAATTTCGGCCATGATCTCGGTCATGCGCACGCGGATGCGCCTGGTCAGTTCGTCCGCCAGCTGTTCGGGCACTTCCTCGCCCCATTGCTCGCAATCCGCCAGCAGATCCGAATAGTCCAATGCCTCATCAAAGCACATGACCACGTTCTTGCGAGGCCATGGCCACCAATGGTTGATGCTTGCCGCGCCCCACGTCACGGAACAGTACAGCGGAATCTGGTAGCCGAATCGTCTGGAGGCTTCGAGCGTGATCACACCGACGCCGTTCTTCATGCTCATCGGCCATTTCTGCGGGTCACGCGTCACCGTTCCCTCTGGCCACACCGTCAACGGACGGCCGGACGTAAGAATCTCAATGGATGCCGCCTCGATGGCCTTGGCCTTGCCGGAACGTCGCTGCACCGGCTGCATGCCTACCAGCTGGAACCATTTGCCGATCAACGGCCACTTGGCCATTTCGGCTTTGGCCATATATCTCGGACGACGGCCCTGGTGGAACAGTCCGACCATCGGCACAAACACGTCGTACATGGTCACATGCGTTGCCGCCGTGACGAACGGGCCGGTTTCCGGAACATGTTCAAGTCCCCAGGCCCGTACTTTGCTTCGGTTGCGCATGACGATGTCGCAACCGGTCAGCAGTCGGTGCGTGGCCTTGGGATTCTGCGCTTCGATTTCCGCCGTGTTCGCCGTTCTCGGCCCAGTCGGGAAGTCGTAGGTGGGATCAACAAGATGATGTTTTTTGGCGAGTTTCGCCACTTGCTCGTCGCTGAGCGGCTTCACTGCGGAGCGCGGCGACGGTTTTCCTTTGGATGCCATGCGTTCCATTGTGCCACGCACGCCGGAGTTGCGTCCTATCTTGGAATCAGCCTTCCGTATACGAGCGCGTACGCGCTCGTATACGTACATATACAAAACTGCGGAATCGATGGCCTCTTCACTTTCCATCGGTTCCGCCGTCCTGTTCGGTCTTTCAGCTGTTCGCTTCACTTCAGCCGTTCACTTCACTTCGATTGTCGCTTCACTTCAGTTTTGCTGTCCTGGTAGTCTTCGGATCATTCGCCTAAGTTGCCTGCGATCATCCCACGATACTTGGAATCTTCGCTTCACCGGTCCGTCCGAAACTGTCAATTTTGCCTTGCAGCTTGTTGACCTGTTCCTGCAGTGCCGTGATCTGCTGCACCTGCTGATAGATGATCAGATCACGGACGTCGGGCATTCCTTGTCCGCTCCTGCCTGCGCCGATGGCCGCAAACGCCGCGGCAGCGATGTCATAGCCATCAAACGCAGAGCCTTTATTGGACCGTCCCTCACCCATTCCGTCGGTTCCGACAAGTTCAGCGTTCTCGTCAGAGGTCTCGTGCCTGACCGCCTCGTCCATGATGGACTTAGTGTTCTTCCAACGCGCGATGCAGCGTTCGATCCGCTTCGCTCCGATGAGGGACGGTTCAAGTCCCGCATCGCGAAAAATCCTGCGGGCCGAATCTCCCTTGAGATATCGGCGCACGCACTCGACCTTGAATCTGTCGGAGTAGGTGATACGGGTCGCGCTCACTTCCTTGACCGCCGGAAGAGACCGCAGGTACGCCGCCTCCTTCAACGTGAATAATCCTTGACTGCCAGTCATGAGCACCCCCTTGAACTACCTAGGAGACAATCATGCCTGTTGAGGCGTATCAAAAGCGTATCTCAAGGGCATTTTCAGAAATCCCCAACCATCCCATCCCCTATTTGAAATCCTCATCCAGGCAAGAAGGCAGAGGCAGAAAAGGCCGGCATTCTAAAAAATACCGGCCTTTACACGTTCACGAAAGGTGAAAATCAGTCGAAATCGGCACCCAAGGCTTCCAACTTGCCGCGGAAGTCGGCATAACCTCGGTCGATCAGAGAGATTCCCTGCACATTCGAAGGGCCTTCTGCGGTCAACGCCGCAATCAGGTGGCTGAAGCCACCGCGCAGATCCGGCACGTCGATGTCGCGACCGGTCAGCGGAGTCGGTCCGAAAATCACCGCGGAATGCTTGTAGTTGCGCTGCTGGAAACGGCACGGCAGGGAGCCGAGGCATTCACGATACAGCTGAATCGTGGCACCCATCTGCACCAGCGGCTTGGTGAAGCCGAAACGATTCTCATACACGGTTTCGTGCACGATGGAAAGACCTTTCGCCTGGGTGAGCGCCACAACCAGCGGCTGCTGCCAGTCGGTCATGAAACCGGGGTGCACGTCGGTTTCGATGGCGACCGGCTTCAGGTCTCCGCCCGGATGCCAGAATCGAATACCCTTGTCGGTGATGTCGAACTCGCCGCCGATCTTGCGGAACACGTTCAGGAAAGTCATCATTTCCGGCTGGGTGGCGCCCTTGACGAAGATATCGCCATGCGTGGCGAGTGCGGCCGAAGCCCAGGACGCGGCTTCGATGCGGTCGGTCAGCGAAGTGTGCGTATAGCCCTTGAGCTCCTTGACGCCCTCGATGCGGAAGGTACGGTCAACATCGACGGAGATGATCGCGCCCATCTTCTGCAGCACGCACACCAGATCCATGATTTCAGGCTCGGTGGCGGCGCCGGAAAGTTCCGTCTTGCCTTCGGCCAGCACCGCGGCGAGCAGGGTCTGCTCGGTAGCACCCACGGACGGATACGGCAGATTGATCTTGGCTCCATGCAGACCGTTCGGAGCTGTGATATGGATGCCGTCCGCATGCTCCTTGTCGACATTCGCGCCCAGCTTGCGCAGAGTTTCCAGATGGAAGTCGATCGGACGTCCTCCGATGTTGCAACCGCCGAGAGCCGGAATGAACGCCTCTCCCAAACGGTGCAGCAGCGGGCCGGAGAACAGGATCGGAATGCGGGAGGAACCGGACAGCGTATCGACGTCGGCGACATCAGCCAGCTGCACGGTGGATGCGTCGATCGTGACGATGCCGTTCGCCCCATCCACGTCCACGTCCACGCCGTGCAGTCGCAGCAGGTCGGAAACCACATGCACATCGCGGATTTCCGGAACGTTCTTCAGCACGGACTTGCCCGGGGCGAGCAATGCGGCCACCATGGCCTTGCTCACGAAGTTCTTCGCGCCACGCACCTTGATGGTGCCGTTCAGCGGCTTGCCGCCGACGACGTGCAGAATGTCGCTGTTCTTCTCAGACACGCTCCACCTCTTTCGCTTCTTTACAGGATTCAAGCATGAAACACACTACCGCCAAGTTTGCCACAAGGACTGTAGCGGAACGCACAAATACCGCGTTCGGCGCAGTGTCTCCCAATTTCGTACGATTCCATGCCGTCGAAACAGCAAAATCCTACAGGCAAACGGACGGGACGGGCGGTCAGACCGCGCCCTTGATCCTGCGTGCCAGATTCGCGTCCCACATGGCTCCGGTGGCACTCATGACCGCGTTGGCCCCGGCATTACGGTATGCAAGATAGTCTTCCGGGCGAATCACGCCGCCGACGCCCACAATCGCAAAATCAAGTCCCAGTCGCTCACGAATCGCGCTCAGACGTCCGACCATATCGAGGCCGGCGCCACGAATCGCGTTGCCGCACACTCCGGAGCGGTCACGTCCCTCCCCCGGCAACGCCTGGTTGCCGTCGGCGTCGACGAGCTTCGCGGAAATCGTATTGATCGTGGAGAATCCCTGTACCGCACCATGCATCACGGTTTCCTTCACCATGGTTTCCAGATCGGCATCGTTCGGGATGTAGGCGAGCTTCACGATCAACGGACGATCGCCGATCTCGTTCTTCACCGCCTCCGTGATGCGACCGACCAGATGCGGGTCATGGCACAGCAGACGATTGTGTCCCTCATTCGGGCAACTGGTGTTCATCTCCATCAAACCGGCTCCCGTTTCGGCAACCAGTCGCGCGGTCGTAACATGATCCGCGATGTACACGTCCTGATCCATGCCCTCCACACGGGATCCCTGGAAACTTGGCACCAACAACTGGCCGTCTCCAGCCGCGGCGATCGCCTTCTTCATATCCGGCTGCCATTCGTCCGGATCACGAGAGGGAACGCCGAAACTGTTGGAAATCGAAATCGGCAGTTCATAACGGGTATCGGCGAGCACGCCCTCATCCAACTCGTCGCTCCCTGGAACCAGGGAGCCGTCCGCGTTCTTCGGATGCACCGCCAGCACGTTGGGGAAGGCGTTGCATCCCCAGGCCCGCGAGCGCACGGTCTTGTACACAGCCAAGTCGAATCCCATACGGAACGCCGCGGTGGTGAACTTCTCATTGAGCAGAGGTCCCGCAGGAATGCCGAAGGGCAGGTTCACCCGAAATCCGAGGAATTCTTCGGCGGGCGGCTCAGACGTCGGTTCCGCGGTTCCCGCATCGGCCGAATCATTGTTCAGCACTTCGGCGAACGCGCCGAACGGGCCCTGCAGGTAATTGTCTTCATACGTGCGGTTGACATCGTAGAACGGGGCGAATTCCTGGCTCATACTTCTCTCCGAATGCTTGGCTATGCGGCAAAAACATAACCACCATACCGCGTATCGGCGAGTGAATGGTCTTTCCTCTCATTCGGAGGGAAAACCAGAGTTTTTCGGAATGGAAATAATGATCGTGGTGCCTTTCCCCGGCTGGCTGGATATGGCGATGGTGCCGTGAGACATCAGCCGCAGTCGTTCACGGACGTTCGCCAGGCCCACATGGCTTCTGCCGTCGCCTTCCATATTGTCGATTCCCTCAATGGCTTGCGCGATGTTCTCCGTCAGGCCGTTGAGTTTGCTTTCGTCCATGCCTACGCCGTTGTCGGAGATTTCCACGTGCACCATCCCCTGCCTCTCGCGCGTGCTGAGTTTGACCACGCCGCCTTCCTCTTTGTTCCCGATGCCATGTTTGATCGCGTTTTCGATGATCGGCTGCACGCTTAGCGCCGGAATACGGAAGTTCGTGGTTTCGATGTCGTACAGGACGACGAGTTTGTCTCCGAATCGCATTTGTTCCAGAGAAACGTAGCGTTTGACATGCTGCAGTTCCATGGAGAACGGGATTGGTTCCGTACGAGCCACCGCATCCGTGTTGTCTCGCATATATGCCGAGAACAGTCCGAGCGCCTCTTTGGCTTTGGCCGTGTCCGTATCGCACATGGCCTGAATGGTGGCGAGCACGTTGCACACGAAGTGCGGATTGATCTGGCTGACCATGATCTGTACGCGTGCGGCATGCTGCAACGCCTTGAGCTCTTTTTCGTTCGCCACCACCTGGCTGAAATGGGTACGTGACTTGTACCATGCCACGCATGTTCCCAATACCGCCGAAACAGCAAGATCGAACATGTTCGAAATGATCAAAGGATTGCCCATAGAGCGCATGACCAAGTACAGCACGGCCAGATAGAGCAGATATGCGGTGAGATTGTCGAACGGTCGACTATCGAATAGCGATCCGACCACCAGAATCGTCACACAGGTCATGACGCAGACGGAACCCGAATAGACCCCAAGATCGTAGTAACCCACCAGGATGACCGATATCGCCGAGAACAGCGCCGTCTGCACGTAAGAGTGGAATATCGCATTCCCTTTGTCGGCAACACGGTTGTTCACCATAAGAATGGCCGTAATGGCCGCGCAGGCCGCGACGTATGGCAAAACATTGCCCCAGCTCAAACCGGTCATGAGATTGCGCAGCACGCACATGACGATCAGAAACGGCTGGCAGAAAATACACGCCCGACGCACCATGTCGAGATTGTCATAGGCAAGCCTGCGAAGATATTTCGTCTGATTGAATTCAGAGTATCCAAGCGTGTACCAGTGCTTCAGCACGCGCCGCATGTAGTTCATGTTCCCGCTCACTTTCAAGCAGCCTCTTGCATGCCCCTCATTGTTTACGAAGTATGGCAGAAGGCGCGGATGTGGCTTTGCATATGGAGGCCACGAAAACACTGGAGACACGACCAGTTTCCCGGATTAGAGTGTGAACCATGTATGTGATCGCCGTGGACGATGAACCGCTGATTCTCAAGAGTATGGAGCGGACCCTGAGAAACGTGTTTTCCGATGCGCGAGTGGAGGGATTCTCAACATTCCAGAAAGCGGAATCCTTCGTACGGAGGGTATCGGCGCAAGATACATCAACGCGGCCCAACTCCCCCGAACGCCACGCCGAAATCGCATATGCGTTCCTTGACCTACGAATGCGCGGAGAAAACGGCCTGCAGATGGCGAAGGCAATCAAAGACATCAGTCCGCATACGAAAATCATTTTCTCGACCGCATACGCCGGGTACACGTTTGATCTACGTGGAGACGTCAGCGTCGGCTATGTGATGAAACCCGTCACGGAAAACGCCGTACGCGACTGCGTAGATCTGCTTGACCGTACGATGCGGCAATATCCGTCATACAGATACGACCGTTTGACAGATGCCGCGAACAGCGATCGCAAACAGTTGATAATTCGTACATTCGGCACATT
Organism: Anaerovoracaceae bacterium; assembly: GCA_963598975.1. Classification (GTDB taxonomy): domain Bacteria; phylum Actinomycetota; class Actinomycetes; order Actinomycetales; family Bifidobacteriaceae; genus Bifidobacterium. Next base: position 10,287 of record CAVBVU010000007.1, on the reverse strand, counting down.
CGATGCGTACTTCCAAGGAGAACCTATTGCTTGGAATTCGCAAGAAGCCAAGGTATTGCTCGCCATATTGATCAACGCGTACGGCAAGCCGCTCACCGACAGCCAGATTGCGGACATGCTATGGCCGGATGGCGACGGCAGACCGAACAACGATTTTCTACTTGCGATTCGCATCCGAGGCATCGTCAAATCGTTGCGCCGAACGTTGGATGCGGTGCACCCAACCACTGGAGAGATGATTCACCATGCCCGCAACACCACGAATATCGTGAAAAAGCCGATTAAAGGCTTGGTCACGCATTGTGACGTATGCGATATGCTACGCGGCAGCGCCTATGCCGCCAACACGTATTACGGCAAGTATCTGCCGGATTATCCGTGGGCCGAATTCCCGACGGAACGGCTTGATCCGGACAGATGACCGGTTGCGCCGCATACAACGCAAAGGTTTGCCGGCAGCGTTATGCCACCGGCAAATCCGGCGCCTGTGAAAAAGACTTCGCTCGGCTCCCGCCTCGCTCAGGCAGAGCCCTGCCAGCGGTGCACCGCACCACCGGCCGGCCATCGCGGCTAAATGACGCCGCGATCGGCCAACGGGCCCGTCCTGCAAGCACGGACTGCGCTACGCGCAGACCAGCATCACCTTCGCTCGGCTCCCGCCTCGCTCAGGCAGAGCCCTGCCGGCGGTGCACCGCACCACCGGCCGGCCATCGCGGCTAAATGACGCCGCGATCGGCCAACGGGCCCTGCCAGTCAGGATATTCGCCTTCTCGGGCGGATTCTATGGGCTGCACCGGCTCACGCTTGACCGGCAAGGTCTTCGGCTTGAACGGGAACTTCTCGGCGCGCATCTTCTCGTACGCAACGATATCGTCCTCATACTGCAGCGTCAGGTCGATATCGTCATAGCCGTTCATCAATCGCCAGCGAATGTAGTCGTTCACTTCAAACGGCAACGTAACGTCGCCGCAAGTGACGGTGCGGTCTTCCAGATTCACGGTCATTTCCCGGCCCGGCTCCTCATCAAGCAGCTTCCACAGCAGCTCGACGGATTCCTGCGGCATAATCGCGGCCAACACGCCGTTCTTGGCGGTGTTGCCATAGAAGATGTCGGCGAAACGAGACGAGATGACCACACGGAACCCGTAATCGTGCAATGCCCACACGGCATGCTCACGGGAGGAGCCGATGCCGAAATCGGGGCCCGCGACCAGAATCTGGCCCTGCTTGTATTCGGGCTGATTGAGCACGAACTCCGGGTCGCGACGCCATGCGTAGAACAGTGCGTCGTCGAAGCCGGTCTTCTGCACGCGCTTGAGGAACACGGCGGGAATAATCTGGTCGGTATCGACGTTGGAGCGACGCAGCGGCACGGCCACGCCGGTGAGGGTAGTCAGTTTTTCCATTTCAAAAGTCCTTACGATTCGCGGTTTCGCGATGATTTACAGATCGGCCGGGGAGGAGATGGTTCCGCGGATGGCGGTAGCGGCTGCGACGGCGGGCGATGCCAGATGCGTGCGCGAGCCCTTGCCCTGACGTCCTTCGAAATTACGGTTCGATGTGGAGATGGAACGTTCACGAGCCACCATCTTGTCCGGATTCATGCCCAGGCACATGGAGCAGCCTGCGTTGCGCCATTCGGCGCCGAAGTCCTTGAAGATCTTATCAAGGCCTTCCTTTTCGGCCTGCAGACGCACGCGGGAGGAGGCCGGCACCACAAGCACGCGGTGGATGTTCTCCGCCTTGTGGTGGCCCTTCATGATGGCCGCGGCCACGCGCAGATCCTCAAGACGACCATTGGTGCAGGAACCGATGAACACGGTGTCGACCGCGATGTCCTTGATCGCCATTCCCGGCTTGAGGCCCATGTATTCAATGGCTCGCTGTGCCGCGGTGCGCTCGGTCTCGTCGTTGAAGGATTCCGGATCCGGAACGTTGCCGGAGATTCTGATGCCCTGGCCCGGATTGGTGCCCCACGTCACGTACGGTTCGAGGTCTTCGGCCTTGATGGTCACTTCCTTGTCGAACACGGCGTCATCGTCGGTCTTCAACGTCTTCCAGTATTCGACGGCCTTGTCCCACATCTCGCCTTCCGGAGCGTGAGGGCGGCCCTTCAGATACTCGAACGTCACTTCATCCGGCGCGATCATGCCGGCACGGGCACCGGCTTCGATCGACATGTTGCAGATGGTCATTCGGGCGTCCATCGAAAGCTTCTTGATGGCTTCTCCGCGGTATTCGATGACATGTCCCTGGCCGCCGCCGGTGCCGATCTTCGCGATGATCGCCAGGATGATGTCTTTGGCGGTAACGCCTTTCGGCAGCTCACCCTCGATGTTGACGGCCATGGTCTTGAATGGCTTCAGGCTCAGGGTCTGCGTGGCCATGACGTGTTCGACCTCGGAGGTACCGATACCGATGGCCATGGCGCCGAACGCGCCATGCGTGGAGGTATGCGAATCGCCGCACACGATGGTCATGCCCGGCTGGGTCAGGCCAAGCACCGGGGCGAACGCGTGCACGACGCCTTGGTCGGCGTCTCCGAGCGGACACAGACGGACGCCGAATTCCTCGCAGTTCTTCTCAAGCGTGGTCAGCTGCAACGTGGAGGTCTCATCCGGGTTCGGACGGTCGATGTCGACGGTGGGCGTGTTGTGGTCCTCCGTGGCGATCAGCTGGTCGAGATGACGAGGCTTGCGTCCTGCCAGCCGCAGCCCTTCGAATGCCTGCGGGCTGGTCACCTCGTGCATAAGCATCAGGTCGATGTACAGCAAGTCGGGAGCTCCGTCGTTCCCCTTGCGTACCAGATGATCGGCCCAGACCTTCTCGGCCAATGTAGTTCCCATTGTGGAACCTCCTCGATTTTTCTCACTATTTTTCACGCGGGTATTGCCTTCCCGCATCGTTCGTGCTATAAGCCTATGGGGTTATACACGCGTTGCAACCCCAACATGCCGGTATTTGAGATACCGGAACCGCTTTCTCAACTTGGCTTCGCTGAGATTCCAGCGTTTTTTCAGATTCCGCTACGGCACTGCCACCCTCCAAAATGCAGCACATACAACACTACGACATCACATACGTTTTGCATTTCAATATGTGAGATGGCATAATCCGTCTTATGACCTCATCGAACACGCAAGACATCATGCCGAATCCGCAGCTCGACGGCGCCGAACCCGAAGCAACGCAATCCTATCAGACAACCATAGGCAGCAACGAAATTCATTCCGGCGTAGGGGTGCTCGATAAGACCGTCAAAATCCTCGACGCGCTCGAATCCGGCCCGGCAACGCTTGGACAGCTGGTTTCCGCGACCGGACTGGCACGACCGACCGCGCACCGTCTTGCGATCGCGTTGGAACGCCATCGTTTCGTACTGCGCGATCAGCATGGCCGATTCGTCCTCGGCTCGCGTTTCGCCGAACTCGCGGCGGCCGCCGGCGAAGACCGACTGCTGACGGCGGCCGGTCCGATCCTGCAGACGCTGTTGGACCGCACCGGCGAATCCGCACAGATCTACCGCCGTCAGGGAGACATGCGCGTGTGCATCGCTGCCGTGGAACGCGCCTCCGGCCTGCGCGACTCCATTCCGGTCGGTGCCATGCTTTCGATGGAAGCCGGTTCCGCCGCGCAGATTCTGCTGGCATGGGAAGACCCGGAACGACTGCATCAGGGACTGCGCCACGCCAAGTTCACCGCGGCCAAACTGTCCGCCGTACGCAAGCGCGGATGGGCCGAATCGGTCAACGAACGAGACGAAGGCGTATGCTCGATCTCCGCTCCGATTCGCAACGCATCCGGCCAGGTGATCGCCGCGATCTCCATCTCCGGCCCCAACGGCCGTATGGGAGCCAATCCGGGACGCCGCTACGCGCCGCTGGTAATGGCTGCCGGCCGATATCTCACCGAAGCCCTCATCAAGGCCTCCGCTGGGCGCTGACGGCACCGCTCACAACCAATACATCCATCGCAACAAATCGTAGATATGAAAAATGCAGGTGAGGCTTCATCGCCCACCCGCATTTTTCTATATGTCTATCGCATGCCTCATGCCATGTAAAGCCCGCAACCGGCAAAAGCATCACAAACCATACAAGGCGGGGTATAGGCCGCGCTCAGAAGAGCCCCATACATCACGCCATCCCGAAACGTTCCGCAATCAGACTCAACAAGGTCGGACGATGCAGCAAATCCACACCCTTGCTGTCGGACCTGGACTCGCTCGTCATGCCATACGCATAAGGCCTACCAAGACTCGGCTTGCCAACCAATTCGCCGTATTCGAGAAGCTGCGTACGCGGCTCATACGGATGGCGGATGTCGAATTCAATCAAACGGGCGGCCCTTCTCTCCGGAACCGGCCCATATGAGCCAAAACCGCTCGTAGGAGACGCAATCATCGTCAGACCCTTATCCGTACCGGCAAATGCGTTGCGATGGTCATGACCGGCCGAAATCGCGAAAAATCCGTTGCTCAGCAGAATCCCGTGTTCGCCGCTATCCGCATCAGGGCAGCTGATGCCCTCGCCCAAGTAGCCGCCTGGCTGCGTTTTGCTTTCATCCAGCACATAATACTTGCCTGCGAAATTGCGGTATCCCTCAATCGCACGCGCCGCATTATAGGCTGCCGGCTTCAGCAAATCATAGTATTGCGGAATCGCAAAATGCTGGAACACCATGCAGGGCAACGGCGCCTCGTCTTTTGGCATTGCACCCGATTCCTCCAACTGCGCCGCCATCAGTCCCGGAAGAGAAGAACCATCCATCCGGTATGGCACATCGGCCAAGAAATTCAACGTGGCCTCGGACGGACTCCCATAACCGCCGGACGGCGCATAGTCACCGGAATCGGCCAGTACCAGCCCCAACACGTCACCCTTGCGCGCACAGTCCATCACCGGCAAGGCGAAAGTACCCGGCTCACAGGAATACACACGCTGCCCAGGCAACATACGGGTGCACGATTCGCGGATGGACGTCCCTTCATCTCCACAAGGCGATGCCGGATTCAGACAGCCGGGAAGGTCACGGCAGATGGCATTGATCTCCGCATTGTCCAAACCGCACTGAAAATCATGGTTGCCGAACGTGACCACCCAAGGAACGCCTCGTCCTGAAATCGGACCCGTAAGCCGCTCCATCGTGGAACGAACAAGATGCTTGGTACGTTCCATCGCGGTCTCGGAACGTTCCTTGGCGGCCCTTCTCACGATATTGCGCACAACGTCTTCCGCACCGTACGAAGTATCCGCATCCGTACGGACCGTTTCAGGTGCGCTCGTCCCGGTACCGCTCCAACGACGTTTACGGAAAGTGGCGGAATATGCGGAATCGTAGCCGGCAATCTGATTGCCGGTGAAAATCACAATATCCGGTCGAGTCGCGTCAAGCGAGGCTTCGATAAGCCTGATGGTGTCCTTACTTACTTCCGGCCCCTCCTGAACATCCGCGAACTGCAGCACACGGAATTTGCCGGAATTATGGAATTGCAGCTGCCCCAAACGGACGGATATGGATAACGGACGATCGTCTCCCTCCTCTGCGGGTTGAATACGCGGCCGTGTGAACACGGCCTTCGCTGCGTGCTGCAATTCAGTCATACCTACTAGGGTAATGCACTTTCCCCGGTTTGCCCGCCGACGGAGAAGGAACATTACCGAGTTCAAACAATCCCATAAGAACCTTGCGGACCGAATCAGGAAGGACGGTTCGGTTGGCCATCCCTGCCCCAACCGCCAGAAACGGGCGTATCTCCCCAGTTGGGGCTGGCTCGCACACAGACCGACTCAATACAAAAATCGTAAATCGTTGGAAAATGGCCGTTTCTGAATCACGAGAGAAAGGCAGTACACGATGGAGCATACCCCCTTTCAACCACAACCTCGAGAAAACGGGCGTATCTCCCAGTTGGGGCCGGCCATCACGCGCCGAGATGCCGATGCGCCCTGCCCGACGAGCTTCATACACAAGCACGCAATATTCGAACGCTATCAAACATCCCAACGCCGCCCTCAAACACACATTTTGCGGCTACAACTCCAAGGATTGAATATCCGAAAATCTCAGGACGGCCGTGAAACAAAAAACCCTCGCATCTGCGAGGGTCATTGGCTGGGATGCCTGGACTCGAACCAAGAATGGCTGAACCAGAATCAGCTGTGTTGCCAATTACACCACATCCCAATTTGGCTGGCGTGGCAACTTCGAAAAGTTGTCCGTCGTACCCCCAACCGGATTTGAACCGGTGTTGGCGCCGTGAGAGGGCGTAGTCCTAGACCGCTAGACGATGGGGGCTTAAATTTTCCGTTGTGATTCTCAGTGAGCTGTGAACCGCAACGAATGATTAATATACGCGAATCCGCACCCAAGTGCAAGTCTCGGCGTGTCGCGCCATTTTCCAACGATTTGCAAATGCCGCCCCTTCATCAAAAAGGAGCGGCATTTGCAACATCATCGCATCACAGATGTTCGCGCAGACCACGCAGACGAGCCACGGCGACATCCTTGCCGACAATCTCCATGGACTCGAACAACGGCGGAGACACACGACGTCCGCTCATGGCCACGCGTACCGGGCCGAACGCCAGACGCGGCTTGTATCCGCCATCCTCGATAAGGGCCTTGTTCAGGGTCTCATGCAGGAAATCGGTCTTCCAGTCGCCTTCGGCAACGGCTTCCAGCGCTTCGATGGCCTTGTCAAGCACATCTCCGGCTGAGTCCTTGAGCTGCTTGCGAGCATCATCATCCGGTTCGATGTAACCCTCCGTGGACAGCAGGGAACCGACCATGCCGGCAACCTCTCCCAACAGGCGCACACGCGGCTGCACGAGCTCGACGGATGCGAGCAGTACCTCACGCTCGCGATCGGTCAGAGCATCCCAGGAATCGGCGGACACCACACCGTCACGGTGCAGGTACGGAACGGCACGGTTCAGGAAATCCTGCGACTCAAGCATGCGGATATGCTCGGCGTTGATGGAAATGGCCTTGTCGATGTCGAAACGCGCCGGATTCGCCTTGACGTCGCGAACGTCGAACTTCTCAATCATCTCTTCCATGGAGAACACGTCACGGTCGGCCGCAATGGACCATCCCAGCAGCGCAAGGTAGTTCAGCAGGCCTTCACGGATGAAGCCGTTGTCACGGTGCAGGAACAGGTTGGATTCCGGATCACGCTTGGAAAGCTTCTTGTTGCCCTGGCCCATCACATACGGCATGTGACCGAACAGCGGCATCTGCTTGGCGACGCCCAGTTCGATCAGGTAGCGGTACAGCACGATCTGACGCGGGGTGGAGCTCAGCAGATCCTCACCACGCAGCACGACGTTGATGTTCATCATGGCGTCGTCAACCGGGTTGGTCAGCGTATACAACGGATCGCCGTTCGGACGAACAATCACGTAATCCGGCACGGAACCGGCCTTGAACTCGATGCGTCCACGGATCAGATCGTCGAAAGCCACATCCTCGTCGGGCATGCGGATACGCAGGGCAGGCTTACGGCCTTCCGCACGGAACGCGGCCTTCTGCTCCTCGGTGAGATCGCGATCGTAACCGTCGTAGCCGAATGCCTTCGGACGACCAGCGGCCACATTACGCGCTTCAATCTCTTCCGGGGTGGAGAAGGACTCATAGGCATAGCCGGCTTCGAACAGTTTGGCGGCCACATCCTTGTAGATCTGGGTACGCTCGGACTGGCGGTACGGGCCGTCGGGACCACCCACGTTGATACCCTCATCCCAGTCGATGCCCAGCCAATTCAGAGCCTCGATGATCTGGTTGTAGCTTTCCTCGGAATCACGCTGGGCATCCGTATCCTCAATACGGAACACGAACGTGCCCTTGGTGTGACGGGCCTCAGCCCAGTTGAACAGTGCGGTACGAACCATGCCGACATGCGGAATACCTGTCGGGGACGGGCAGAAACGCACGCGGACGTTCTCTGGAAGTTCTGGTTTGGTGTTTTCAGCTTCAGTCATAGGCTCCATTGTGCCGCGCAAACCGGACGTGTAGAACGCATGGGCAACATATTGCCCAATTCCACTGCGATTACCGTCACGCAGACGGCGAAAGAGTACTGTTGGTATCTGACCCCTATGTTCAGCATGTATTTTGAAAGGATAATCGACGATGGATTCCAACCCGTCTAATCCCCAAAACCCATATTCCTCCCCTCCCCAAGGAGCTCCGGCACAGCCCTCCAGCTTCTTTGCATTGACCGCACCACTCGATCAGCCGGCCTACGGTTGCGGTATGGGCGAGGCCTTCGTCCGTTTCTGGAAGAAGTACGCCACATTCAAAGGCCGCGCATCCCGCGGCGAGTTCTGGTGGTGGATTGTGTGGCTGCTCATCATCACCGTGGCGCTTGGTCTGATTCCGAATGCGTTCGGCATATTCGGAACCGGCGCTCGGAGAACCATGCAAGACTTCGCCGATATCATCGAACGTATTTTCAATATCGCATCGTTCATTCCAATGCTGGCGTTATCCGTTCGTCGCCTGCATGACATCAACAAGCCCGGCTGGCTGCTCGCCATCTACTGCGGCGTTGAGATCATCGGTTCCATACTTGCGCTAACCGGCGCGTTCCTGCTCGGCGCCCTCGAGGCTGTAGTCAATGGCGGCACACCCATGAAGTATGTCGGCCATGCCGGCGCTTCTGAGGAAGCGACGTTGCTTGGTCTGGGACTTTTCTTCATCGGCATCGTGATCATGTTCATCATAGAAATCATCTACATCGTGTTCATGGCTTCGAAGAGCAATCCTGCCGGGGTCCGCTACGATGCCTCATACACGGTTCCGGCCGGTTACGCGCCGATGCCGCCCGCCGCAGGCTACTACACTCCCGGCGCTCCTCAGCAGGAGGCCTACGACGCTCCGATGAATCAGGCTCCCATGACGCAGCAGAACCCGTATGCGCAGAACTATGCCAACTCAGGTTATGCTCCCACGGCCATGCAGCAGACGGCGCAGGTCGTGCCGCCCGCTCCGGCATCCCCGATGCCATCCACCGCACCGGTCGACTCCGCGTCCGCTCCTTCCGAGCCACAGCGACCTGTCACTGAGCAGACTTCCTCTGAAAACGACGAAAATAGGGGAAACGCTTCGAATCAGCAAATCTGATTGCGTAATCAGCTGAGATAATCGCGGCTCCCGAATCGAAAAAATCCCGGTCAGATGATGAATGAGTTGTTCATCATCCAACCGGGATTTTTTATCTACGGTTGATTCACAGTTCGATGTGGGGTTTGCTCGGATCGTCCTTCACATGTTTGAACTTTTCCTCAAGAGCCTTTTTGCTCTTGAGCTCGTCAGCTTCCTTGGCCTCTTGCTCCGCCTTTTTCGGATCCCAGTCGAGCTTATGCGCACGGTCGGTCCATTCCCGACGGTCGATGGGCGCGAGGAATTTCACGGATTCGCAGAAGGTTTGTTCGTTGAAATCATTATGCGTGGCGATTTCAGGATATACGGACGCTCGCAAATCAATGAGTCGCGCAAGTTCATCTTCGTTCAGCACCGTATGCGGCACACCCAACAGTTCACGCAGCTCATTGGCATACAACAGCACCGGAAGCGCACGCACGGCCCGTTCCCGCCCGCTTTCTGCACCACGGCACATAATATTCATCAGTACGTCGAAAATCGCTTGAGAAGCCAGATATCGGGCGATTAGCGGGTATTGTCCGGCAGTGCTCTCACTATGACGTTCTTCACCATTGATTCTAGTGAATACCATGCAGATTTGATTCATGGATTCGACTGTGCGCGGCAACGTTTCCCGCAGTTCCTTTTCCATGGACGCGTCGATGCCGGCGCCGAGCGTTTTTACGGTTTCGAAGAACAGCTCCATGTCGGTTGTTTCGCTGAAAACACTCATATCGTCATATGCTTGGTTGGCTGTCATAAGCGCGTCGACGACTTCCTGGTCGCAGCCGGGGATCCAATCCATTCCCTCGTACACGGCCTCGGCCACGGAGGAATCGATTTCTTCCTGTGAGCTAAGCAAAATCCGTGCCATCATTCGAGTGAAACGCACCTGCAGATCTTCCGCATATTTGGCGTCGTTTTCCATTTCCTGCGCTGTTTGCAAAGGCCAATGCGACACCAGGCCCTCGGCGGATTCGATTGCTTTGTCCACCGCATCGATGAACGGGTGCGATTGACTCAATACGGATACGGTATCCTCGCTGATTCCAAAAGACATATTCGCTCCTTTGCCCAAACCGAATCCTGCCTGGATATGCGAAGAGGGGGATCCCCCACACAAAGGAATCCCCCTCAACA
>CAVBVU010000006.1:0-41385 GCA_963598975.1 Anaerovoracaceae bacterium | reverse complement strand
GTTGGGAATCCGCACAGCTTGTTGGGAATCCGCACAGCTTGTTGGGAATCCGCACGGTTCGCTTTCCTGTGCCGCGAATCGCGAACGGCCTCTTTATGCGTTACGCAAAAGATTCGGGATTGGGTCATCTCCTCTGCCCCAACCGCGAGAAACGAGCCTAATCTCCCGGTTGGGGCTGGTCCACATGCGGACCATTCCGACTTCAAAATCGCAGATTGTTGGAAAATGGCCGTTTCTGAATCGCACGAGAAACGTAAGACGCGATAGAGTGCACCCCCTTCTAGCCCCAATCGCGAGAAACGGGCGTATCTCCCGGTTGTGTGCAGCGCACGCATCGATCAGGTTGGCGCTTAAATCCTAAATCGTTGGAATTCCGCCGTTTTTAGATCGCATGAGAAATGTGATGCACGATGAAGTGCACCCCTCTCCAGCCCCAACCGCAAGAAATGAGCTTAATTTCCCGGTTGGGGCCGCGGAAAGAGGGTGGTCGCATAATCAAAGAGGCTGCCGCGTCTCATCCAACTGACCACGATAGGCGTTCCACGCACACAATCCCGTCGGCAATCGGCCGTGAGCCGTCGCGCGCGAAAACTCAAAAGTTACGGGCAAGTGCGGGAATATGGTCTGTGGGGCGTGTATGAGACGTTCCGCACTCCGATTGGCAAAGCGCCGGCGTCGACAGGAATGAATCTCGCATCACCGCACGATACTAGGACGTCGCCGAATAGTCCCGATGGTTACCCTCAGGCGGTTGCCTTTGGGTGCGTATTTTGGCCCATAACCTACGAATTTCATACTGGCACACGGGATGTCCGAATCCAACCGAAGGGCGCGACCCTCAGGCATACATTTTGGCCCATAGCCCCTTCTCGAAGTACCACGTTTGATTTCGCGGGCCTAACGTCGTAGGCGTTTGAGAGAATACAAAAAAGCTAGGAATCAAACGATTCCTAGCCTTTGATTGGTAGCGGGGCATGGATTTGAACCATGGACCTCTGGGTTATGAGCCCAGCGAGCTACCGAGCTGCTCCACCCCGCGTCGGCTTGTCTTTGCGACAGCTCTATCTAATTTACTCATGTCGGAGTATATGTCAAATCGGCGTGTCGTTGGCTGCGACTGTCGTGTGGAGAACTCGGCGGAGTTCTACGGAAAAATCGGCATGAGCCAATGAATTCGGCATGTTTACGCCAGGCTCCGCAGGCCTTGCGGAATCCGCTTGGATGATTCGTTATCCGACCATTGTCGGGGTTCCTGATTGGTGTGTTCCATGCCGCGGAAATGTTTGAAGGCGCGCTATATCCGGGGGCGCACCATAATAGGTGTCATGCCTATCAAGATCCCCAGCGGCCTTCCGGCCAGAGACATTCTCGACTCCGAGCGTATTTTCGCGCTCGAAAAGCCTGAAGCGGAACGTCAGCGCGTGCGTCCGCTGAAGCTGGTGATCCTCAATCTCATGCCAAAGAAGATAGAGACGGAAACGCAGCTTCTGCGCCTGATTTCGAAAAGTCCGCTGCAGGTGGAAATCGATTTCATGAAGACGTCGACGCATGAAGGCACGCATGTGAGCGCCGATCATCTAGTGAAGTTCTACGAAACGATCGACGCGTTCGAAAGCAACTATTACGACGGTTTCGTTGTGACCGGTGCCCCCGTGGAGCATCTTGATTTCGAGCAGGTCGACTACTGGGAGGAATTCAAGCAGATTCTTGATTGGGCCGGTAGCCACGTGTTCTCCACCATGTATCTGTGCTGGGGCGCCATGGGCGCGCTCAACTACCGTTATGGCGTGCGCAAGGAAAATCTGCCGGAGAAGCTTTTCGGTGTTTTTCCGCAGTATCTGCAGGATGAGTACTGTTTCCTGACGAACGGATTCGATGAGATCAGCCTTCAGCCGCATTCGCGTCTTGCGGGCGTCAGTGAGGGTGATATCGCGCACAATCCTCAATTGCAGGTGCTTACCTGGGGGCCAAAGTCCGGTCCCGGCCTGATCGCCACCCGTGATTTTTCCGAGGTCTTCGCGCTTGGCCATTGGGAATACGGCAAGTACACGCTCGCCGAGGAGTACGAGCGGGATATGAACAAGGGTATGACCAACGTGCCGTTCCCGGAGAACTATTTCCCTCATGACGACCCGCAGTTGGAGCCGGTTTTCGCGTGGCGTGCGCATGCCAATCTTCTGTGGCGCAACTGGCTGAATTGGGTATATCAGACCACGCCATACGATTTGAGCGAGGTTCCTCAGCTGCGTGCGCAGAAGCGGCTTGGAACGGATCGTTCGATTCGTCATGAGCCGGGTTCGCCGCGAGTCGATGCGTTCGTGCCGTTCTCCTCGGATGGCTATGGCGTGATCAAGGGCTGAGCTTTTTTCGCCTTGTTTTTGCGGTTTTCCGCTCATGCGCTCCGAAGGGATTGATGCGAAGGTTTTTGCGTCGCGTTTTGCGGATTGTCGGGCGTCTTCGGGGGAGTTAGTTGGTGCAGACGGTCGTGCATTCCAGAATGTAAGACCGTCTGCAGTGTTTTTCATGATTTTTTCCGGCGATTGAGCATCGCTCGAAACGGTATTCCATTCCGGATTTTTTCCGATGAAATCGCACTTTTGGCGTGTTATCTTTGTTATTGTTCGTGGTAAGCTTCAGTAAAACGCTTTATCAAAGATGATTTCGATGGTGAAACGTTGGCGTGACGACAAACAGCTCGACTCTGTCTAGTAACCGCAGAACGAGGTGAAACGCCGGAAACGCCTTACGGCCGTAAGGGGAGCAGCCTGTGTGTAGATGTTGTCTAGACGCGGGCTAATAATTCCTTTCCAGCCATTCGGAGTTGAATGCGTCGGCGGGGCTCCGGTCACGTTGGCACATGCTTCGAAGGACGGACTGGTTGGTAACCAGAACGTCACATTCGACTCGGTTGTTGGACTAGACTGACAGCTGACACAAGAGCAGGAGGCGTGAATGATTGGTGCATTGGGAGCGGGCATGCTGACCATCGCTGATGGTCCCGAGATGCCGAGTATCAATGACTTCCTTCCCGATCCGTTCGTTTTTCAGGGCACGCCGTTCGCCATCAACCGCATCATTCTCGTTCGTATTCTTGCGACCGTCATCATGCTGCTGGTTCTCGGCATTACGGCAAGCCGTGCGAAGCTTATCCCTGGCCGTTGGCAGGGTGCAGTCGAATGGCTGATCGAGTTCGTCCGCGACAACATCGTCTATCAGGTGATGGGCGAGTTGCGAGGTAAGCGTTACGTGCCGATGATCACGACCGTGTTCTGCACGTTGCTGGTCTTCAATCTGTGCGGTATCATCCCCGGTTTCAACATCGCGGCAAGCGCGTCCATCACGCTGCCTCTGGTGTTCGCCATGTGGTGCTTCTGCCAGTATTGGATCGCGGGCATCCGTGAAAAGGGCCTTGGCCACTTCCTGAAGGATGAGATCTTCCCGAAGGGCGTGCCGGCTCCGATCTACATTCTGCTGTCACCTATTCAGCTGCTTGAGCTGCTGATTATTCGCCCATTCTCGTTGACGATCCGACTGTTCGCCAACATGGTTTCGGGCCACTTGATTCTTGCGCTGTGCCTCTCGGCCACGCAGTATTTCCTCGTTGATGTGGTGAACAAGATGTTCATGCCGTTCGGCGTGATCACCTTCGCGGCAGGCATGTTCATGTTCCTGTTCGAGGCGCTGGTCGCCTGCCTGCAGGCATACATCTTCGCCATCCTGACCACCGCATACATCAATATGAGCTATCCGGAGATCGACTGACCACCGGCTTTTTAAAGTGTTGTCTCATTAATGGGGCAATAACCAGAAAGGAAAAAACATGGGACTCCTTACCCTTGCTGAGGTTGCTGGCAATCTGAACGTCATCGGCTACGGCCTCGCCGCAATCGGTCCTGGCATCGGCCTGGGCATTCTGATCGGTAAGACCATCGAAGGCACCGCTCGCCAGCCTGAGCTCGGCAGCCGTCTGCAGACCCTCATGTTCCTGGGCCTGGCATTCGTCGAGGTGCTGGCACTGCTCGGCTTCGTGCTCGCCTTCATCAAGTAAGACTTGATTCAAGGTAACACCGAAGACGCAAACGAACATGAAAGGAGGAAGACACTATGGTGACCGCAGCTAGCGAGATGGAATTGTTCCTTCCGAAAAGCTACGACATTTTCTGGTCGTTGGTCATTCTGATCATCGTCGCCGTGTTCTTCTACAAGTTCTTCCTGCCGAAGTTCCAGGCCGTGTTCGATGAGCGCGCAGCCAAGATCGAAGGTGGCATCGCCAAGGCTGAACAGGCCCAGAAGGATGCCGACGAAGCCAAGGCCAAGTACGAGGCTCAACTGAGCGCCGCACGAGTCGAGGCTTCCAAGATTCGCGATGATGCACGTGCGGAAGCCACCCACATCATCGCCGACGCGCGCTCCCGTGCGGAAAGCGACGCGGCACAGATCGCCGCTACGGCACAACGTTCCATCGAATCGCAGCAGCAGCAGGCTCTGGTGAACCTCAAGGGCGAAGTCGGCGTGCTGGCAACGGCGCTTGCCGGCAAGATCCTTGGAAGCAAGCTCGAAAGCGAAGACGTGCAGTCGTCGATGATCGACCGGATGCTCGACGAGCTGGACAGCGACAAGAAGTGATAGAAACCTTCAAGAAAGGGAGGTGACCAATGCGAGGAGAAGCATCGCGTATCGCGGATCGCGTTTCGCGTGACTCGCTGGCCCCCAAGCTGCGTGACAGCGGCGAGGACGCGTGGCGCATCGGGAACGAACTGTTCACGATCACCAATGTGCTCGACCACAACATTCGGCTTGAACGTGCCCTCACCGACCCGTCGCGCCCAGTCGAAGACAAGATTGCAGTGGTCAAGACCCTGATCGGAAAGCAGGCCCATCCGTTGACGATGGAAATCATGTCCGATCTGGTTGGCCGCAGGTGGAGCCGCGTGTCCGACATCGCCAACGCCGTGGAGGATTTCGGCGTTGACGGCATGATGTATTACGCGGATTACACAGGAACGACTCTGAAAGTCTCCGTCGAACTTGCCCAGCTGCATTCCGCGTTGCTCAACCTGCCGGTCGTGCGCACCAAGCTGTACGACTCGACGGTTCCTTCCGAAGCCCGTATCAAGCTGCTGTACAGCCTGATCGGAAAAGCGGACTTCACCAAGGTGACCAGTCGTCTGGCCGAGCATGCGACCTGCAATCTGCGCAATCGTCATTATCTGCAGACCATCCAGTGGCTGATCAACAAATTCTCCCGTCATATGGGTGAATCGATGGTCACCGTTACCACGGCCACGCCACTGTCCAACAAGCAGATCGACAAGCTCGTCGCCATCTATTCGGCGAAGACCGGCCATCCGGTGCACATCAACTCTGTGGTCGATCCGACCGTCATGGGTGGCATGCGCATCCAGGTTGGTGACGAAGTCACCGACAACACGGTGGTCGCACAGCTGCAGCATCTTCAGCGCACGGTGAAGGCAACCGCCTGACGGTTCGCCGCACGGTGAACAAGCCTGAAACAAGACTTGACTGAATTTAAAAACAACAATAAGGAGTGATCATGGCAGAACTTACCATTGATCCCACCACGATTCGCAAGGCGCTCGACGAGTTCGTCGATTCGTACAAGCCGTCGGACACCCCGACCCAGGAAGTCGGCTACGTCGCGACCGCTGGCGATGGCATTGCGCACGTGACGGGACTGCCTGGTTGCATGGCCAATGAGCTGCTGACCTTCGAAGACGGCACGCTCGGCCTGGCGTTCAACCTTGACGCCCGTGAGATCGGCGTGGTTATCCTCGGCGACTTCGCAGGAATCGAGGAAGGCCAGGAAGTGCGTCGTACTGGCGAAGTGCTCTCCGTGCCCGTCGGCGACGGCTACCTTGGCCGCGTCGTGGACCCGCTAGGCAACCCGATTGATGGTCTTGGAGAAATCAAGACCGAAGGCCGTCGTATTCTCGAGGCCCAGGCACCTGACGTTATGCACCGTCATTCGGTTGACGAGCCTATGTCTACCGGCCTGAAGGCAATCGACGCAATGACGCCGATCGGCCGTGGCCAGCGCCAGCTCATCATCGGCGACCGCCAGACCGGTAAGACCGCTATCGCGATCGACACGATCATCAACCAGAAGCGTAACTGGGAATCCGGAGACCCGAAGAAGCAGGTTCGCTGCATCTATGTGGCCGTCGGTCAGAAGGGCTCCACCATCGCATCGGTGAAGCAGTCCCTCGAGGAATCCGGCGCCATGGAGTACACCACCATCGTGGCGTCCCCGGCTTCCGATTCCGCAGGCTTCAAGTACATCGCACCATACACCGGTTCCGCCATCGGACAGCACTGGATGTACAACGGCAAGCACGTGCTCATCGTCTTCGACGATCTGTCGAAGCAGGCAGAAGCCTACCGTTCGATCTCCCTGCTGCTGCGTCGCCCGCCGGGACGTGAAGCGTACCCGGGCGATGTGTTCTACCTGCACTCCCGTCTGCTCGAACGTTGCGCCAAGGTTTCCGATGACCTCGGCGGCGGCTCGATGACCGGCCTGCCGATCGTCGAGACCAAGGCGAACGACGTGTCCGCCTACATCCCGACCAATGTGATCTCCATCACCGACGGCCAGATCTTCCTGCAGTCCGATCTGTTCAACGCCAACCAGCGTCCTGCTGTTGACGTCGGCATCTCCGTCTCCCGAGTCGGTGGCGCCGCACAGACCAAGGCTCTGAAGAAGGTCTCCGGCACGCTGAAGATCTCCCTGGCCCAGTACCGTTCGCTGGAATCCTTCGCCATGTTCGCATCCGATCTTGATGCGGCGTCGAAGGCTCAGCTGAACCGTGGTTCGCACCTGACCGAGCTGCTCAAGCAGCCGCAGTTCTCCCCGTATTCCATGGAAGAGGAAGTCGTCTCCGTGTGGGCCGGCACCCATGGCAAGATGGATGATCTGCCGATCAACGACGTGCTGCCGTTCGAAAAGGGCATGCTGGAGTATCTGGATCACAACACCGATATCCTCAAGACCATCCGCGAGACCGAAAACTTCACCGCCGAAACCGAGGAAGCCCTCGATAAGGCCGTCGAAGCGTTCCGCCAGACTTTCGTGACCAGCAGCGGCAAGCCGCTCGTCGACAAGAAGCCTGCCGCGAAGAGCGAAACCCCGGTCGAGCAGGAAAAGATCGTCGCAGGAGAGAAGTGATTCATGGGCTCGCAACTCGCATTGAAATCTAGGATCGCCTCTACCGCGTCGTTGGAGAAGATTTTCAACGCGCAAGAGATGATCGCGTCTTCGCACATCGCCAAGGCACGTGACGTCGCCTTGAATGCGAAGCCGTATACCGATGCGATTTTCGACGCCGTGCAAGCGCTGGTGGCCCACACCCATATCGACCATCCGATCATGGGCAAGGACGAGGATAACCCGCGAGTGGCTGTCCTCGCCCTTACCTCGGATCGTGGTATGGCAGGCCCGTACACCTCCTCGATCATCCGCGAAACGGAATCGCTGCTGGCTCGCCTCGATGAGGCCGGCAAGCAGCCGGAACTGTATGTGTATGGTCGCCGCGGTGTGACGTACTACAAGTACCGCAACCGTGATGTTGCTGGTACTTGGGAGGGCGATACCGACCAGCCCGGCGTGGAAGTCGCAGAGTCCATCTCGAAGGCACTTCTGGACGCTTACATGAAGCCGGCGGACCAAGGCGGAGTTTCCGAACTCTACATTGTGTTCACCGAATTCGTGAATATGGTGGTTCAGAAGGTGCGTGTGCTGCGTATGCTGCCAGTTGAGCTCGTTCGTCCGGAACAGCCGGATTCCGGTCCGATACCGGAGTCCGAAGCCGACGCCGCGACCCCGCTTTATGCGTTCGAGCCGAGCGTCGATGAAGTGCTTGACGCGATTCTGCCGAAATACATTCAGTCCCGTATTCACGAGTGCCTGCTCACCGCAGCGGCATCCGAGACTGCAAGCCGACAGAACGCCATGCATACGGCTACAGACAACGCCCGCAGCCTGATCGACGACCTGACCCGCAAGCTCAACGCTTCGCGACAGGCTTCGATTACACAGGAACTTACCGAAATCATCGGCAGCGCCGACGCGCTGAATAAGAAGGAAGAGTAGGAACGCATATGGCTGAGACTCAGACCACAGCGGCTCCCGAGACGGCTGCGGATCCGACCGCTGGACGCGTTACGCGTATCCAGGGTTCGGTTATCGACGTCGAATTCCCGGTGGGCCACCTGCCCGACATTTACAACGCACTTACCGTTGAGCTGTCCAGCACGCTCAGCGAAGAGGGCGAAAGCGTTAAGAAGATTACCCTTGAGGTCGAACAGCACCTCGGTGATTCCACCGTGCGTACCGTTGCGCTGAAGCCGACTGACGGCCTCGTTCGTGGCGCCACCGTGTACGATACCGGCGGCCCGATCTCCGTTCCGGTCGGCGACGTTACCAAGGGCCACGTGTTCGACGTGTCCGGCAACGTCCTCAACCAGAAGGACGACGAGACCATCACCATCACTGAGCGTTGGCCTATCCACCGCAACCCGCCGGCATTCGACCAGCTCGAATCCAGGACTCAGATGTTCGAAACGGGCATCAAGGTCATCGATTTGCTGACCCCGTACGTGCAGGGCGGCAAGATCGGTCTGTTCGGTGGCGCAGGCGTCGGCAAGACCGTTCTGATTCAGGAAATGATTCAGCGAGTCGCCCAGAACCACGGCGGTGTGTCCGTGTTCGCAGGCGTCGGCGAACGTACCCGTGAGGGCAACGATCTGATCGGCGAAATGGAAGAGGCCGGCGTTCTCGAGAAGACCGCACTGGTCTTCGGCCAGATGGATGAGCAGCCGGGTACCCGTCTGCGTGTCCCGCTGACCGCACTGACCATGGCGGAGTACTTCCGTGACGTGCAGAACCAGGATGTGCTGCTGTTCATCGACAACATCTTCCGCTTCACCCAGGCAGGTTCCGAGGTGTCCACACTGCTCGGCCGTATGCCGTCCGCAGTGGGCTACCAGCCGAACCTGGCGGACGAGATGGGTGCGCTGCAGGAGCGAATCACCTCCACCCGCGGCCACTCCATCACCTCGCTGCAGGCAATCTACGTGCCGGCCGATGATTACACCGATCCGGCTCCTGCAACGACCTTCGCCCACTTGGACGCAACCACCGAGCTTTCCCGTGACATCGCTTCCAAGGGTATCTACCCGGCAGTGGATCCGCTGAGCTCCACCTCTCGAATCCTTGATCCTCGTTACGTGGGCCAGGCTCACTACGACTGCGCGAACCGCGTCAAGGCGATTCTGCAGCGTAACAAGGAACTGCAGGACATCATCGCCCTGATCGGTATCGACGAGCTCGGCGAAGAAGACAAGACCACCGTGAACCGCGCTCGTAAGATCGAGCAGTTCCTTGGCCAGAACTTCTACGTCGCCGAAAAGTTCACCGGTCGCCCGGGCTCCTACGTTCCGGCAAGCGAGACCATCGAAGCGTTCACCCGTATTTGTGACGGCGTGTACGACGACGTTCCGGAGCAGGCATTCTCCGGTATCGGCGGCATCGAGGATCTCGAGAAGAAGTGGCACGACATGCAGAAGGAATTCGGTGCGTGATGGCCGGATCGACTATGCAGGTGAATATCGTCGCCGCCGACCATCCGGTGTGGCAGGGCACGGCGAAGTCCGTTACCATTCCGGCTTCTGAAGGTGGAATGGGCATCCTGCCCAACCATGAGCCTGTATTGACCGTAATCAAGGAAGGTTCCATCGTTCTGGTGGATCCCGATGGCAATCGTCACTCGGTCATTGTGACTGACGGTTTCATCTCCTTCGATTCGAACAAGCTCACCGTCGCGGTCGAGCGTGCGCATAATCTCAAGCGAGTTGAAAAGTGATCGCTTGATTGATGCGATTCAAGTGGCCTCTTGCCTTAGGGTGGGAGGCCATTTTTGTTTTGCTCTTGTTTTGTTGCTGAATCGCGATGGACTTTTGCTGACTTTCTCTGACTTGCGCTGGATAGCTGAATTTCATGGACGCAGAAGGTGCCGCGTCATAACTGGATGGCGATGTCTGTCTGGCTGCTGTCCGTGCATGGTAGGGTAGTGGCTCGTGCGAATTATTGTTGCTGATTGCTCCGCCGAATATTCCGGCCGATTGAATGCCTCTTTGCCGCTGGCCAAGCGTGTGCTGCTCATCAAGGCAGACAACAGCCTGCTGATATTCTCCGAACTTGGTTCGTACAAGCCGCTCAACTGGATGTCTGCACCCTGCACAATCAAAGACATCACCCCTGAGAACGCCGACAATGATGTCGAGACCGACGTTCCCCAGAAAGTGATCCGGGCCTCGGCTGACAAATCCAACGATGTGCTCGAGGTGACGTTGCAGCATATCTATTCCGACGAATCGTATGACCTCGGTGAGGATCCAGGACTGATCAAAGACGGTGTCGAAGATCATCTGCAGAAATATTTGGCAGAACAGATCGAGCGTATCGGAGAAGGTGCCAAGCTGGTACGTAGGGAATATCCGACTGCGATTGGTCCGGTCGATATTATGGCCACCGATGCGGACGGCAAGCATGTCGCCATCGAGATCAAGCGCAATGGCGGTATCGATGGCGTGGAACAGCTCACCCGGTATTGCGAGCTACTGAACAGGGATCCGTTGCTTGCTCCGGTACGTGGCATTTTCGCTGCGCAGACCATTACTCCACAAGCCCGTGTGCTTGCGCAGGACCGTGGTTTCGAATGCCTTATCCTCGATTACGACGAGATGAAGGGAACAGAAGACGATTCCCTGAGGCTCTTCTGATTTCTTTTCTCTGCAGATGCTTGTAGCTATCGGTCATGCTAAAGAGTCCGCGAATAGCTGCTCTGATTCCTTCTCGCTGTAGGTGCTGTGGTTGTTCGGTTGCGTGGTTGCTTCGTTGTTCGGTTGTTCGGTTGTGTATCGGTGCAGCCGCGCATCTGTACATCTGTGCAGCTGCACCGGGAGTCCCTCAACGGGATGATTCCTCCGGCCGCTGGATGAATTGGGACGCTGGGAGGCCGTTAAGAAGGGAAATTCCTCCAGCGACTGGCGGAATACGTACGCTGACGTGCTCTAGAGCGGGAAGATTCCTCCAGCGGGTGAAGAAAACAGGACAATGGAGCCGAAAAAATTATGATGCGTTATGTCTTATTCAGCAGTTCATCATCGATGAGTAAGTGCTGGGGCGTGGATTGCGCTGAAATTGCCTCTTGGCTCGATTGATAAAGTCTGAATCTCTGTGGTTGAATCATGGCTTCTTACCGTATGCCAGCCGTGCACAAACGAGTACCGGGCAATTTTGGTTGCATTTGGGCTACAATATTCCCCTTACTATACTGGATTCTGTTTTGCGTCTTTTGCGAAACGGAAATATGAAGGTGAGGCAAATAGTGGGACAAAGAGAAGCTGAAAAGAAACTGGATGCGTGGGCTCAGCGCTTGTTGGATACAGGGAAGCGCAACCCTCTGATCAATTTCAAGGGCACGAAGAAATCGACAGTGGAAGTGGTGTATCCGTGCTTTGACAAGTTCTTCGAAGAGATGAAAACTCATGGAAAGGTCGAAATTTTCGATCCGAATCTTCCTGAAGATGAAGATGAAGATGAGGATGAGGATGAATACGAGGACGAATACGAAGATGAAGAATCGGAAGATTTCTCCGAAGTCGAACCTGACCAAGCCAAGGTGTTGGAAGGCTCATCTGGGGTTGCTCGGAACCAGGTAGGTGCGTCGGAAGAGCCGTCTGAATCATCCGAGAAAATCGAGCCTTCCGTGACAGCAGAAAAAAGTCTGATTCAGAGCGGGGGGGCAGAGCTTGAGGGCTCTGACGATTTGTCAGGGAAAGACGCATTCATCGTCAAATATTCCGAAAAGCTTAAGCCGGAACAGGTTCTGATCTACAACGAAACAGCTAATCCTTTTACGCACTTATCGTTCCTTGACAAGAAAACGCGGGAATACATTGAGGAAACCGGCGTCAGTGTCATGTATATGGCATTTGGCTTCATTCATTGGAACGAAAGTTCCTTTTCGAATTGCACTTACTGCGCACCTGTTCTTTTGATGCCGATCAGATTGGAACAAAAACAAAAGTCAAAGTCTGCTGCTAAGCAGTGGTCCATCAACAGGATGGAAGATGACATCAGTGTCAATAAGACTTTCTCCTACAAGATGGAAGCGGAATACGGGTTTGGGCTTCCGGAATATGATGACGAGGAAGGGCTGGCCGATTACCTCCACAAGGTGGAACGTCTTGTAAGGAACCTTCATTGGACGGTTACTGAGGAATGCAAGATCGGCATTTTCTCGTTCACCAAAATCAGCATGTACCGCGATTTGAAAGACAATGCGGATGCGATTCTTGCCAATGAGAATATCCTTCGTCTCATGAATGAGCCGATTGACGAAGAAAAACATGACAGCGACAGTGGCGTCCATCCTGTTACCGAGCCGTTGATCGAGCTGCATAACGTGGTTGATGCGGACTCCAGCCAGATTGAGGCTATCGAGATGGCCAAGTCGGGGGAGAGCTTCGTTCTGCAAGGACCTCCTGGAACGGGTAAGAGCCAGACAATTACCAATATCATTGCGGAATGCCTCAGCGATGGTAAGAAGGTCTTGTTCGTCTCGGAAAAGCTGGCCGCACTGAATGTGGTCTATGACAAGCTCAAGCAAGCCGGACTTGCCGAATTCTGTCTGCAGCTTCATAGCTACAAGGCGAACAAGAAGGACGTTGTTGATGATATCCACTACACGGTGGAGAAGGAGAAGAGTGGCGTTTCCTCCAAAGCGGACACGGAAATCGCCTTTAAAGAAAGGGCGATACGTCAGTTAGACGACTATGCGACTGAGCTTCATAAGCAGCGTTCGATTGGAAAAAGCCTGTACCAGTTATATGAATTCTATGCCGCATTCCGCTCGAAACCAGATGTTGAGTATCTCATTCAGCAGCTTGATTCAAAAAATGAAGTATATCTGAAGGAAGCGGTTACTCTTCTGGAGCAGTACGTAAGGTACATCGAGTCCGTCGGATATGACTATAGAAAGAATCCCTGGTACGGCTACGTTCATCAAGACACCTCTTATCAAACGAAGATTGAGGTGAAGAATGATTTTTCCGCGGTCCTGAAGTCTTTGGAAGCGCTGGCTCCCGTACAGAAGGAGATTTCCGACCGGTATGGAGTGCAGTGTGCCAGCATGACGGATGCGCGCGTCTGGAACGAATTCCTCGGATTCGCGGCAACGTCCAAACTTGTTACTCCGTTGCTTTTGAACCGTGAGCATTTCGACACGATCGACTCGGTACTGCATGATTTGCAGGCGTTGAGTGCTGATATTCTTGCGTCCCGTTCCGTGTTGGACGAAGCGTTCGATGCCGACATCTACGAGCTCGATGGCGCTGACTGCTACAAGAAGCTGGTCGAACGGTTTGGAAGCTGGTCCTCCAGACTGTTCAATGATGAATATAAGCAGCTCATTCGTCGCCTGCGCCTGTGCAAAAAGAACAAGAAGAAGCCTTCATACGATACAGCGGTGACTCTGACCAAAGAACTTGCTTCCTATCAGTGTAATATTGCGCAGTTCAGTGAAACGGAGGCGCCGGTCAAAGCGTTCCTTGGCGAAGCGTATCAGGGTGTTGAAACCGAATGGGAATATGTGATGGAACAAATGTCGGCGTTGGAGCAGATACTCCTTACCGACATCGCATTTGGCCAGTTGACGGACTATGACGATTTTTCCACTGAAGAACGCAAGGCATTTGCGGATTTCCATCAAAGACTTGAATCGGTTTTTGAGGATTGCAGCACTGACGTATTCAATCGGACCGCAGGATATTTCGATGAGAAAATCCTGAATGTTCCCGTTGATTCCTGTCTTCAGGTTTCCGAGAAATTGCGGGGCTGTCTGAACGACATAGACAAGCTGGATAACTGGCGTCACTTCAGGAGTCTTCTCTCCAAATTGGATGACAAGCAGCTTGTGCCCTACGTGCATGCGGTCATCGAGCGGAATATAGAACCGGAGCATATTGTCGGTGCGTTCCAGAAGCAGTTCTATTACCAGTGGATTGACTCGATTGTGTCCAGAAGTTCGGTGCTGTCTTCGTTTGATTGGACCGCTCAAGACGAGGCGGTACGTACCTTTTCCGAAAAAGATGTTGAACAGTTCGAGATCAATAAGGCGAAGATCCGTGCGAAGCTTTCATCCATGCGTCCGTCGTCCGATATAGTCGTGTCCGGAAGTCCAAGGCAGAGTCTGACACGTGAGTACAAGAAAAAAAGCAAGCGGAAGAGCATTCATGCCTTATTCGGAGAAAAGGGAATGGGCGAGTTTGTCCAACGAATCAAGCCATGCTTCCTGATGTCTCCGTTGAGCGTCAGTACCTTCCTGACACGGGATCCCAATCGTCCTGACGAGGCCATTCATTTCGATGTTGTTGTGTTCGATGAGGCTTCGCAGATCTTCCCACAGGATGCGATTGGCGCAATCTATCGGGCGGATCAACTCATTGTTGTAGGCGACTCCAAGCAGATGCCGCCTAGCGATTTCTTCAATTCCTCCAATGAAGTGGAGGACGAGGATGAGGACACCGGCGATGTGACGGACTTCGAATCCATTCTGGATATATGTTCGGCCAGTATGAAGTCGCTTCAGCTGCGTTGGCATTACCGAAGCCGTTCCGAACAGCTCATCGCCTTCTCCAACAAGAATTTCTATGACGGCAATCTTGTGACGTTCCCGTCGTCCAAGGCCGACGCTCCCGGAATTGGTGTGGATTATTACCATGTGGACGGTGTGTATAAGTCCCAAACCAACCGAAAGGAAGCGGAACGTGTTGTCGATTTGATTTATCGGCATATCGAGGAATATCCTGACCGCAGTCTTGGCGTGGTCGCGTTCAGCGCTAAACAGCAGAATCTGATTGACAGGTTGCTTTCCAAAAAGAGGCAGGACACTCCGGAAAAGGAATTTTTCTTCAGGGACGATGGAGAGGAACCGTTCTTCGTCAAGAATCTTGAAACGGTGCAGGGTGATGAGCGCGACACCATCATCTTCAGCGTTGCCTATGGCAGGGACTCGCAGGGACGGTTGATTCATAACTTCGGCCCATTGAATCGGACGGGCGGTGAACGGCGATTGAATGTTGCGGTCACTCGTGCGAAGTACAACATTCAGTTGGTCTCCTCCATGCATTACACGGATATCGATCTGAAACGTACTGGCTCGGAGGGCGCAAGACTGCTTCGAGAGTATTTGGATTATGCGGAAAACGGCAATATTGCGCTGGAAAGAACGATTTCCGTCAACCAGTTCGAACAGTTCGATTCCGAGTTTGAACTTGAGGTATGCGACTTTCTGAGGTCGAAGGGCTATTGTGTGGATCCGCAGGTCGGCTGTTCCGGATTCAGGATCGATCTCGGTCTGAAACTGCCGGACAGCTCCGATTACGTGCTCGCTATCGAATGTGACGGCGCGACCTACCATTCCTCGAAGAACGCGCGTGACCGTGACCGCCTGCGCCAGGAGATATTGGAACGCATGGGGTGGAAGTTCTACCGTATCTGGTCCACGGATTGGTTCCGGAACAAATCGGTTGCGCAGGATCGTCTTTTGAAAGCGGTCGAGGAAGCTGTCGCAAGCCCCGTGAGAGTGGTGAAACAGCCTGCGATTGGTTATTCGACGGAAATGTTTGAAGAACCCGTGGCTGAGGAACATTTCGAATTTCCCGTGTACGAGAAGGCGGATGTCCAGCAGATACAAAAGCGGTGTCCGACTGATTTCATGGGGATTGTGAAAGCTGTTCTGGAAGTCGAGTCGCCGCTTTCCGAAGAACTGCTGATGAAACGCATCGTCTGGTATTTCGGTCATCAGAAGGTCACGTCTTCGGTCCGGAAAGAATATGAGCGCAAGATACGCGTGTGCGATACCTACGGCATTACTCGTCGCAATGGATTCCTGTATCTGGATGGAAAGGATGTTCAGTTCAGACGACAGGACGGGGCCGGGAACGACGCCAGACGAAATATCGATGACATCGCTCCGGAGGAACTGGCGGATGGAATGTTCGAGTTTCTGAAGCGGAGCATATCCTGCGATAAGGAGGGCCTATACCGGGATGTGGCAAATCTGTGTGGAGTGACTCGTCTTACTGATTCCGTCAACAGAGCGATGGACACGGCCGTGGATGTGTTGAAACGGCAAGGACGTGCGATTGTTGATGGTGAGCGGATTTCCGTCAAGTAATCCATAGATGTGCTCTGCCGGAATATGACGAAGGGCGTCTCCCAAGCAAGAGGCGCCCTTCGTTCGGAACCGGATAGGAAAATCAGTATGCGGCGAGAATGTCCACCACGAACACCAGCGTGGAATTCGCCGGAATGGAGCTTTGTTCCTGATCGCCATAGCCAAGGTCCGGCGGAACTACCAGCAGAACCTGGGAGCCGACGGTATGGCCGGCCAATCCCTGCTTCCAGCCGGTGATCACGCTGTCGAGGGAGAAGCTGGAGGATTCGCCGCGATCCCATGAGGAATCGAACTGCGTGCCGTCAAGCAGCCAGCCGGTGTAATGCGCCACAACGGTCTGCGTGTCCTTGACCTCGGCGCCGTCGCCCTTGATCAGATCCTGCGAGACGAGGGTGTCCGAACCCTTGTAGCCGTTCATATCGATCGACGGCTTGCCGGTCTTGTCGAGCGTGACCTTCGGCAGATCCGCGGGAACATCCATCACCTTGGTGCCTTCGGCCTTCGTCAGATCCTTCGACTTCGAAACGAACGTGAACACCATCAGGTAGGAAGAACCGGAGGAACTTGAATCGTTCACGCCGATGGCGATGGTGGAGTTGATCTTCTGCTTGGTGAACAATTCGTAGTATTCCGCGTTCATCTCGTCCGTGTCGGAGGAAATGACGGTGGAGCAGTCGGGGGTGTTGTCCTCCCAGGTGCTCATCAGTTCGGAGCCGTCTTTGACGTTGTATGCGATGCCTTGCGAGCAGACGCGATCGCCATCTTCGAGCTGGTCTCCGTCACCTTCCTGAAGTACCGCGTAACTGTTGTTCTCCACGGTCATGGGGGTCTTGAAGGAGATGGTCGGCTTCTCTCCGAGCTTTCCCGTTGCGGTCACGCCCGCAATCTGGTTCATCTTGGTGGAAGAGGAGGAAGACGAATCCGAGCTGGAATCCGAGCCGGAATCGCTACCGCAGGCGGCCGTTCCAAGGCACATGGTCAGCGTGCAGACGGCAGCGGCGGCTTTGAAAAAAGAAGTTCTACGCATGAGCCCAACCTTAGTGGCAATCCTTGATTTTCTGGCATTTAAAGAGCATTAACAGTATTGGACTGTAGAATGGGAACCGCTATGACTTTATTGCAAGAAGAACAGGAACAGCCGCAGGTCAAGGCGGGCCCTACTCGCCATGCCAAGATCATGCGCGGCATCGTCACACCCATTCTCGGACTGCTTGCCGTGACATGTGTGGTGCTTGGTGTTCTGAACGCCACTACATGGAAACCCAGCACACAGATCACGGCATCCGCATCGGTGTCAGGTTCCGAGTATGTAGTCACTGATCCCGGAACACTTTCCCAAGTCGACGATACCGTCACCGTTACCGCAAAAGCCAAAGACAGTTCGACAAACGTCTGCATAGTGACCGGAGCCGCACGAGACATCAACGGTTGGATCGCGGGATCGAAGTACACGCGTATCACGGGCCTTTCCGACTGGTCGACTTTATCCACGCAAAAGACTTCGGCCCAAGGAACCGCGGATGATTCGGAAAATCAGGTCGCGCTGGCCGACTCCGATATGTGGCGCGATTCCGAGTGCGGCACCGGTACTGTGAGCATGGAGATCAAGAACTCCTCCTCGGCTAACGACGATACCGTTATCGCATTAATCGATTTCGGCGAGAACGGAGGATCGTCGGTCACGTTCGATTGGACTCGCAGCACGGTTCCTGATTTTGCGATGCCGTTCTATTTTGCAGGCGGTCTGCTCGCGGTACTTGCGGTGTTCGCCGCTTCCGTGTTTGCGATGCCTCCGCACAAGCGCCGCCATCCCCGGGCGACCGATGAAGCCAAGGAAGCCGAAACGGTAGAGGAGACCGCGACCGCGGCCTGGGCCCAGAACGCTTTGGAGAACGCGGCACGCAACGAGAATCCGAGGAAGGGGCCACGTCGCCGTCGCCATGCGTCAGGTATGGCAAAGATGGAAACGGAACAGGGCCAATCGCAGCCGACGATCGTGGATCCATCGGCGCGCAACTTGGTGGCCGACCAGCAGGAATCCGCTTCCACCCAGGACGGAGACCAAAGCGGAACCCAAAACGGAATTTCGGATGGCGAAACCACGTCCGTCATCTCCCAAGAGGAGCTGATGGCATACTTCGCCAGGTTGGCGCAGGAAGAGAGCGAACAGGCGAAGTCCGACGCCGAAGCGAGCGAGAGGGAGGCCGAATAATGAGGAAACGCATCAACGTTTTTGCCGCGGCCGCGCTCGCTGCCGGCTTGGTGGTAAGCATGTGCGGTTGCGAGGGGGAGCTTCCGCAATTGCAGACGTCGTCCTCACAGCAGACCACCGCGAATCTGACGGTTGATCAGGAGCAGAAGATTCGCACGAAGATTCTTGAAACCCTTGACCAGTACAATCAGGACCGCAATACTGACGCGCTCGGCACGATTCTGGAAGGTCCGGAGCTGGAGATTCGAACCAGTGAGCTGAATGTGGCGCGTGCAACGGGCAATCTGGACCGCAAGACCACCATTCCGACCGATCTGGCGCAGGCCGTGATTTCCACGGATTCCGGATGGCCGCGTACGGTGTTCTCCATAACCACCACCACCGAAGACCAGCAGTCCAAGAGACTTCTTGTATTGAAGCAGGATTCGGCGCGTCAGAACTACAAGCTGTGGGGAGTGGCCCGACTGTTCTCCGGTGTCACGATGCCGAGTTTCGAGGTGGCGAGCAACGGAAGCCAGCAGGGCACACAAGACGATTCCGGTCTGGTCATGACTCCGAAGGAGGCTGTGGCCGCGTACGCCGATCTGCTGCAGAACGGTTCCGCCAGCAGTGCGGCGGACAGCTTTGCGGACGATGATCTGCGCACGAAGCTTGCGGCGCTCACCGAGCAGGTTCAGGCCGCAATGGAGCTTAACGCCGGAAGCCAGCAGCAGGTTTTTACGCCTGTGGAGGATTCGATATGCGTGATGCGTTCAGCTGATGGCGGAGACCTTGTGGTAGCCCAAATCAATTCCGAATGGACGCGCAGCGCGGGCGAAGGCCGTGAATCTCAGCCGGCGTCGGACGCGGAAAAGGCGTTGTTCGGCGACGGAACGGCAACAAGCACAATGAAAACCACGTATGTGAACGTTGTGGCATTGTATATTCCGACCGCGGCGAGCGGTGAGAAGATCACCGCAGTTGGGTCGGAACGCCAGCCCATCAAGGTCGAGGCGCTGTAAAAAATCTCAAAACATTAATCGTTGTTGACGCTTATAGTGAGGGTCAGCAACGATTTTTGTTTTTAGGAGGCAATATGGCAGAACAAAGGCCGTTCAATCCGGGCGTTTCCTTGGCGGGAGCCGTTGATCTCGAATCACTTAAGCACCAGGTGAAGGCTGAACCGGGTCAGGCGGGAGGTGCTCCGGCCGCGGGCGGCTACGTGATCGACACCAACGAGAACACGTTCCAGGCCATGGTGCAGACCTCCGCCACGTTCCCGATTCTGCTGCTGCTGTGGATTCCGACCGACGATCGCCTGTTCGACATGGCCCGTACCCTTGGCGACGCAGTGAACAAGCTTAACGGTCAGATTCAGCTTTCCCGCATCGACATCGAAGCCAATCCTTCGATTGCGCAGGCATTCCAGGTACAGGGAGCTCCGGCCCTGTTTGCTTTGATCGGAGGCCGTCCGATGCCGCTTATGCAAGGATTGCCGTCCGATGCCGAGCTTCAGCAGATTGCGGAAGTGGTGCTTCCCAAGCTGATCGCGGCCGCGCAGCAGGCCGGCGTGACCGGTACGGCTCCGTATTCAGGCGATCCGGATGCGGCAGGCTCCGCTTCCGATGCCGATGCGGCCGACCAAGTGCCGCCGGAGCATCAGGAGGCCTACATGCTGGCGCAGCAGGGCGATTACGCAGGTGCGGCCGCGGCGTACGACAAGGTTCTTGAAGCTGATCCGAACGATTCCCTCGCGGCCCGCGAACGTGCGAAGTCGCTGTTGTTGGCTCGCTCCGCCACTGCGGACGTGCGCGATGTGCGTGCGGTCGCGGCGGCCGATCCGAACGATGTGGATGCGCAGCTTGCGGTGGCCGATGTGGACATGATCGGTGGACAGATTCAGGATGCGTTCGATCGTCTTCTTGATTTCGTCGCGGCTGGCCATAAGGACCAGATCGAGCCGGTCCGTCAGCGTCTGCTGGAATATTTCGCCATTCCTGAGCCGACCGACGAGCGATTGAAGCGTGCGCGTCGTCGCCTGGCAACGCTGATGTATTGATGTGTCGTTGATTCGGTGCCGATTTCGTATTGATTTAGTATCGATTCGATATTGGGTCAATATTGACTTGATATGGAATCATCTATGGAATCGGCGCCGATTCTGCCGCGTTGTTTTGGCATTTCGTGTCGCGTACGTATGCCGAGCGTGTAAAGTGTGGTTAGCACGGGTTTGTAGCTCAGTGGATAGAGCGTCTGTCTCCGGAACAGAAGGTCGTGGGTTCGATCCCCATCAAGCCCACTCGTAGCAATGCTAAGGAGCATATTATGAGCGAGAAGATGGAAGCTGTGGCTACTTCTGAAGCCCCGGCCGCGTTGGGTGCTTATTCTCAGGCCGTCAAGGCCAATGGTTTCGTATTCGTGTCCGGTCAGCTGGGCATCGATCCGGCCACCGGCGAGCTTGCGGGCGAGACCGCCGGAGAGCAGGCGGCTCAGGCGCTGAAGAACATCAAGCATATTCTCGACACTGCGGGCACCGGAATCGAACACGTGTGCCGTGCCACCATCTACATGAAGAACGTCGAGGATTTCAAGGAAGTCGACGTCGCATACGCGCAGGTGTTCATCGGTTCCGTGAAGCCGGCCCGCGTTGCGTTCGGCGGAAACGACATTCCGAAGGGCGCTCTCGTCGAAATCGACGCCATCGCGGTGCTCTGAAAGACTCTTCGGAAAAATCGTCGGACAATCCGGAAAACGGATTGACGTGAAATGTGAACGGCCCGTCCAACGGGCCGTTTTTCGTATTTGGGATGTCGGAAGTGTCGCCGGCAAACCGGTTAAGGACCTTCTGCAGGAATTTCGTCCGTCAGTGCTGGCCGAATCGCAATCCGAGTAATCGTATCGTTCGATTTCCTTCGACACCGTGCGAACAAGTTTCAACGCATGGCGGTTGTCGGTTTTCAAATCGATCAGCAATCCCAGTTTTTTCGATTGCCGCGCCGCTAGGATCGCCTGCCCCAGAGATGGCACGGTGTAGCTGGAGTCGTTCGAGACCATCGCTATGGATCCAAGCTGTCGATACGTCAGTTTGTTGATTTTACGGTTGATGCCGCTATGGGAAAGCCTTCCCGTCTTGCGATCGTGAAAAAAGGACCGGTTTGCCGTCGGACGTCAGACGAACGTCGATTTCCGCGTAGTCCATATTGCTTTTGCCGGCGGCGACGATGGACTTCAGTGAATTCTCGGGCGCTGCGATGGTATCGCCGTGATGCGCGATCAGCGTGAGGAGTGTTCGATCGGCACATAACTCATGAGTTTGACGACATGACATGCGGAGAAGGCGAATGAAAGCAGGACGATTGCGCAGACCAGCAGCGTAGCGGTCCACTTGCGTATGTTGAGACGGTTCATGATTCGTGCCTCTTCGCTCGGTCGCGTTCCACAGTGAGCGCGGCCGATTCAGATTGTGCACCCCCAAACTGAAAGAAGTCAGAGAGCGGCGGAGCAAGTGTCGTCAAGGCCTTTTCGGATTGCGATCCACGTGAATCGGCGTGCGTGAGCATGATACGAAACGAAGGTCCGCACGGCGGGCCGTTCTGTCAACATGCCCGGTAGACTTGTGAGAATGAGTCCAGAAGCGTTAAGTGAACTGATTTCCAAGATTGCACATAGCCTCGTTGCGGCCGGCAAAGCCGGTTCCCTGACCGACGAGCTGATTCCTCCGGTTGCCAAACTCACCGTGATGCGCCCGAAAGACCGCGCGCACGGCGATTGGGCTTCCAACGCGGCCATGCAGTTGGCCAAGAAGGCCGGCATGAAGCCTCACGACCTGGCCGAGCTGTTCGCGGCCGAACTCACCAAGGCGGACGGCATCAAGTCCGTGGAAGTGGCCGGACCGGGCTTCATCAACATCGTGCTTGATTCCGCGTCCGCGGCCGCGGTCGTCGACACCGTACTTGAGGAAGGTTCCTCCTACGGCAAGAACGACCACCTTGGCGGAGAGACCCTGAACCTCGAATTCGTGTCCGCCAACCCGACCGGTCCAATCCACATCGGCGGCACCCGTTGGGCGGCAGTGGGCGATTCCATGGCCCGCGTGCTCGAAGCTAACGGCGCGAAGGTGGTGCGCGAATACTACTTCAACGACCATGGCGAGCAGATCAACCGCTTCGCCAAGTCCCTCGTGGCCGCGGCCCATGGCGAGGAAACCCCTATCGACGGCTATAAGGGCGCGTACATCGACGAGATCGCGCAGCGCGTCATCGACGAAGCGAAGAACGAAGGCATCGCGATCCTCGACCTTCCGCGCGTCGACGGCGGTGTCGACAACGATGGCAATCCGCTTGGCGAAGGCGATTCCGAACAGCGTGAGGAATTCCGCAAGCGCGCGGTGCCGATGATGTTCGACGAGATCCGCAAGTCCATGAAGAACTTCCGTGTGGACTTCGACGTGTGGTTCCACGAGAACAGCCTGTATTCCGACGGCGAAGTGGACCAGGCCATCGCGGATCTGCGCGAACGCGGCGACATCTACGAAAAGGACGGCGCCACCTGGTTCGAATCCACCAAGCACGGTGACGACAAAGACCGTGTGATCATCAAATCGGACGGCAACTACGCGTACTTCGCGGCCGACATCGCCTACTACCGCAACAAGCGCCACCGTAGCGACGATCCGGCCGAAGTCGCCATCTACATGCTCGGCGCCGACCACCACGGCTACATCGGCCGAATGATGGCCATGTGCTCCGCGTTCGGAGACGAGCCGGGCAAGAACATGCAGATCCTCATCGGCCAGCTCGTCAACGTCATGAAGGACGGCAAGGCCGTGCGCATGTCGAAGCGTGCCGGCAACGTCGTGACCATCGACGATCTGACCGACGCCATCGGCGTGGACGCGTCCCGCTATTCGCTGGCACGTACCGACTACAACTCCCCGGTGGACATCGACCTGAACCTTCTGGCATCGCACTCCAACGAGAACCCGGTGTACTACGTGCAGTACGCGCACGCACGCTCCTGCAACGTGGACCGCAACGCGGCCGCGGCAGGTATCAGCTACGAAGGCGCCGACGTGAGCCTGCTCGACACCGTGGCCGACGGCGAAGTGCTCGCCGCCCTCGCACAGTGGCCGGCATTGCTGCGTGAAGCCGGCGACCTGCGTGCCCCGCACCGTGTGGCGCACTATCTTGAGGATCTCGCGGCCACCTACCACAAGTGGTACAACGTGGAACGCGTGGTTCCGATGGAGCTCACCGATCCGGAAGCCCGTGACGAACAGGCCGAAGCGCTGCGCATCGCCAAGGCTCCGGAACCGGCACGTGCCGCAGCCCGACTGAAGCTCAACGACGCAGTCCGCACCGTGATCGCCGAAGGCCTCGACCTGCTCGGCGTCACCGCACCCGACAAAATGTGAGGAACCCATGCCCATCACACCAATCTGGCCCGCAGGATCAGCGGTAGACGCCGAGGGTGAGATCACCTTCCACGGACGTACCGCCGAAAGCCTGCTCGACGAATTCGGCTCGCCGCTCTACGTAGTCGACACCGATGACGTGCGTGCCCGCGCAACCAAATTCGTCACTGCCGCGGCCAATGCGTTCAACAACACCGTAACGCATGTGAGCTTCGCTGGAAAAGCGTTGCTTTCCAAGGAAATCTGCCGTATCGTCACCGAATCCGGCATGCTGATCGACACCTGCACCATGGGTGAGATGCGCATCGCACTCGCCGCAGGCGTTCCCGGCAGGCGACTTGTGCTGCACGGCAACAACAAGTCCGACGCGGAAATCGAACTCGCCATCGAACAGGGATTCGCGAAGATCGTGGTCGATGAGCCGGACGAGCCGGAGCGTATCGCACAGATCGCGAAGCGTCTCGGCAAACGTGCCCGCGTGATGCTGCGTGTCACTTCCGGCATCCACGCGGGCGGCCACGAATTCGTGTCGACCGCGCATGAGGATCAGAAGTTCGGCGTCGCCCTGCTGCCGGTGGGTGCCGATGCCGGCAAGCTGGATATCCTCGACGACATGACCGGCGTGACTCCGGCCGCCACGAACGCGCGTATCGGCGAGAACCATGCCGAACGCGAGCTGCGCTACGACGTCAGGTATCCGTACGACATGAGCCATGAGAAGGTTTCCGAATCCGACCGTAGACTGGCCGAAGCCATGACCATGATCGCGGACGGACCGGCCCTTGCCGTGCTCAAGAGCATCTACGGCCATCAGGACGTACTCGAACTGGTCGGCATCCACTCCCACATCGGATCCAACATCCATGACGCGGACGCCTTCATCCAAGCCGCGAAGCGCATGATGCTCCTGCGCAAGACCTTCTACGCCACCGACGCGTACACCTTGCCGGAAGTCGATCTGGGCGGCGGCTATTCCGTGGCCTACACCGACGGCGAGGATTCCATGGACATCGACGTGGAACTCGGTCGTCTCGCGCAGGCCGTCACCGACGTGAATCGTGCGCTCGGCATGCCGGCTCCCGTCATCTCCTTCGAACC
This sequence comes from Anaerovoracaceae bacterium, assembly GCA_963598975.1. GTDB lineage: Bacteria > Actinomycetota > Actinomycetes > Actinomycetales > Bifidobacteriaceae > Bifidobacterium. Next base: position 16,424 of record CAVBVU010000006.1, on the reverse strand, counting down.
GGGACGTTGGACGGTCGCGCCCACCGGCGTGACACTGTACCGCGTGGGCACGGTGAAGACGGTTCGATTGACCGGAGATGCGAAGAGCAAGGATGGTGAGCCGGTCACGGAACGTGTGTACGTGTCCGTTGACGGCGGCATGAGCGACAACATCCGTCCGGCGCTGTACGGCTCCGATTACACCGCACGTCTTGCCAATCGTGAGGGTTGCGCCGAAACGAAGCTGTGCCGCGTGGTCGGCATGCATTGCGAATCGGGTGATATCGTGGTCAACGAAGTGCGTCTTCCGGCCGATATCCACCGCGGCGACGTGCTTGCCGTGCCGGTTACCGGCGCATACGGACGCACGATGGCCAGCAATTACAACCAAGCGTTGATCCCCGCTGTTGTGAGCGTCGGCGAGGCGGGCGCGCATGTGATGATCCGTCGTCAGAGCGTCGACGATCTTCTGGATTGGGACGTCAGCGAGTAACGGATCTCGCTTTCAAATCTCACGTATTGGACGGCTTGCATGCGATCGGCGTGCAAGCCGTCCATTTTCTAGCGAAAACACAGCTTCACGTCATGTTGGGACCGTACAATGTGCAGGGTCACACCAATACTTCACATTCAAGGGAGGTTGCCTTGGCACAGGAAGATGTTGCGCCGATTCGCGTTGGATTGCTGGGAGCCGGAACCGTCGGCTCGCAGACCGCTCGTCTGCTTGTAGAACAGAAGGATGAGCTTGCGGCACGTATCGGTCGTCCGATCGAACTGATCGGCGTCGCCTGCCTTGACCCCGCGGAAACCGATCCGTTCCCGTGGATCGACAAGTCCATCGTGACCACCGACACCATGAGCGTCGCCACCAATTCCGACATCGTCGTCGAACTGATCGGCGGCACCGGTGTGGCACGCAAGTTCGTGCTCGCGGCAATCGAATCCGGAGCATCCGTGGTGACCGCCAACAAGGCGCTGCTCGCCAAGTACGGCCCGGAAATCTATGCCGCCGCAGAAGCCAAGGGCGTCGACATCTACTTCGAAGCTTCCGTGGGCGGTGCCATTCCGTTCCTCAAGCCGCTGCGTGAATCGCTGGTGGGAGACAAGGTGACGAGCATGCTCGGCATCGTCAACGGCACCACCAACTACATCCTCGACGAAATGACTACCAAGGGCCTCGACTTCGACGACGTGCTCAAGGACGCCCAGGCCAAGGGCTATGCCGAAGCCGATCCGACCGGAGACATCGAAGGCTACGACGCGGCCAATAAGGCGGCCATCATGGCGACCCTCGGCTTCCACACCAACGTGACCATCGACGACGTGTCCGTCGAAGGCATCACCAAGATCACGGCCGAGGACATCGCCGCCGCGACCGCCGAAAACAAGGTCATCAAGCTGCTGGCCGTCGTGGAGAACGGCGAGGCCGGCGTCTCCGCGCGCGTGTATCCGGCACTGATCTCCAACGAGCATCCTCTCGCTTCGGTGCACGGTTCCTTCAACGCGGTGTTCGTCAAGGCCGAAGCCGCCGACGATCTCATGTTCTACGGCCGTGGCGCAGGCGGCGCTCCTACCGCTTCCGCAGTGGTCGGCGACGTGGTCACCGAAGCCCGTCATATCGCCAAGGGTTGCACCGGACCGGTCATTCCGCTGTACAACGACCTGAAGAAGGCTCCGATCGAGGCATCCAGGGCCGAATTCGCGGTGCGTTTCGTGATTCACGACAACACCGGCGTGCTCGCCGCCATCGCAGCCAAGTTCGCCGAACATGGCGTGTCCATCAACGGTGTGAACCAGGATCTCAAGCCCACCCTCAAGGACCCGGGCTACGACGGTGAGCTGCAGCAGCTGCGCGTGGTCACCCACATGACCGACGAGCTGACGCTGCGCGAAACCATCGAAGACGTATGCAAGCTCGAATGCGTGGTCGGTGAACCGTCGATCCTGCGTGTGATGAACTGATCGCAAGATGATGAGGGCCTACGATTGCAAGCGATTGCAGTGGTAGGCCCGCATTCGATTTAATGCTGCTCAGGTTTCCTCTCCAATTTGACTCTTGTGCCGGACGGGTATACGGTGCATGGTTTGTAGAGAAGATGTGACGAAGGACAACGAGATATGACCCCAGTTACTCGCAAGGTACGTGTACGTGTTCCGGCTACCAGCGCCAACCTCGGATCCGGTTTCGATACGGTCGGACTGGCTTTGGACTACCACGACGAACTTGAATTCACGCTGTGCGCAGACCCGGTGAACACCGCTGCACAGGTGATGATCGAAGGCGAAGGCGCCGACACCTTGCCGCGTGACGAAACTCATTTGGTGGTTTCCACCTTCCGCCGCGCATGCCAGACCTTCGGTCTTGGCCGCGTAGGATTCATCCTGCAGGCCCACAACAATATTCCTCAGGCGAGGGGCATGGGTTCCTCCGCCGAAGCGATTGTAGCCGGAATCGCGGCCGCGGCGGCCTTCGCGCAGGACGATGATCTTAACCGGGATGCCGTATTCGAACTGGCCGCGGCAATCGAAGGTCACCCCGACAATGTGGCGCCGGCGGTATACGGCGGCTTGACCATGTCTTGGGACATGGAAATTCCCGAAGGCATCGGCTCCGTTCCGATTCCGGGAGGTGATCCGCTGCACAGCGGATTCCACACCGTCAACTACCGCGTGGCCGACGATTTGACCGCCGCCGTGTTCGTGCCGGACTACGAACTGTCCACGGAAAAGGCCCGTCAGGCGTTGCCCGGCGAAGTGAGTTTCAAGGACGCCGTACACAACGTGTCCCGTGTGAGCCTGCTGCCCGCAGCCATGAACCCGGCTATGCTTACCGTCGGTCAGCGTCAGAACGCCAATGCTCTGCTGTTCGCGGCCACGCAGGACCGTTTGCACCAGCCGTACCGTGCAGGTCTCATGGAACCGTCGTGGGCGTTGATTGAGAAGATGCGCGCCCGCGGATTCGCATCCACGGTATCCGGAGCCGGCCCCTGCGTGCTGGTGCTGCACCATGGCGACGCCCGCGAGGAACTTGAGCGAATCGCCGCGGATGAACTCGCCTCCGGTCATTGGCGCGTGCTGCACCTGGGAATCGACACCAAAGGCGTGCAGGTGGAACGCGCATGAGCATTCCGCTGATTCTTGCTTCACAGTCCAAGCCGCGTCGTGACGTGCTGTTCTCGGCCGGTATCTGCCCGACCATCCGTGTGTCGAACGTCGACGAGCCGGCCGCGTTGGAACAAGCCGCCGTCGAGGCAGGCGTTGCGGTCGATGACCTGAGCGTGGAACAGCGCGTGAAAATACTGGCTTCGGCCAAAGCGAAGGCGGTGTATCAGGCATACCTCAACGTTGCGCAGGCCTCGGCCGGCGCTTCCGGGGAGCAGGTGACCGGATATCCGTTGAGGGCGGAGGAAATCGCAGGTGATTACGATTCGTGCGACGAGATCGTCACGTTGCGCGCCGACATGGTCCAATCCGAGTCCGACGTGCGCACCCGCGATTTTTCCGGAATCGCCATGCCGACCGTTGCTGAGCCGATTGACGATATTGCGCGGAAAAAGCCGGGATTGACCCGTTCCCAGGTCGGCCCGCTGATTCTCGGCTGCGATTCCATATTCCTGCTTGACGGCGAATGCTATGGCAAGCCGCACAGCGAAGATGTGGCGCGGGAGCGTCTGCGTGCCATGCGTGGTGCCACGGGGGAGTTGTGGACCGGCCACTGCATGATTGATTTCGCCACCGGCCGTACGGTTTGCGGGGCCAGCAAGGCCACCTTGCACTTCTGTGAATATTCCGATCGGGACATCGAACGTTACATCGCCACCGGAGAACCGCTGGAAGTGGCCGGCTCCTTTACCTTGGAAGGATTCGGCGGAGCGTTCATCGACTCCATCGAAGGCGATCCGCATGGCATCATCGGCCTGAGTCTGCCGTTGGCGCGTAAGTTGGCGGGTGAACTCGGCGTGGAATGGACCGACTTGTGGAATGTCGGTCCGGCCAATTCCGAAGAGAATACCCCGAGCAGCACGTTGCCGCCGAAGGAGAACGTGCTGCAGCCTGGCGACGGTTGGGTGGATTGCGCCTGCGGCCGCAAGCACTGGGGCATCAACGGCGCGTCCGGCGTGTTGCTGGCGCGGCGTGACGGGCATACCGGCGAAGTCACGCATGTGGTGATGCAGCATCGTGCGGCATGGAGCGCGGAAGGTGGTACCTGGGGCATTCCGGGCGGCGCCACGGCGGACGGCGAAAGCCCCATCGAGGGTGCGCTGCGCGAATCGTATGAGGAAGCCAACATCACGCCGGAAAACATCGAAGTCGTCGGAACCTACTGCGAGGACCATGGTCCGTGGGCGTACACCACCGTCTTCGCGTTCGAGAAGCCGGGATGCCATGTCGATCCCAAGGCCAACGACGACGAAAGCATGGAAATCGAATGGATTCCCATCGATGAGGTGCCGAATCGCAAGTTGCTGACCGCCATGCGTACCGACTGGCCGAACTTCGCGGCGCGACTGCGTCAATTGGCTGTAAAATAACGTTTGTTAGCGCTAACTGAAGTTTTGTGTAGAATAGTCGAAGGAAGTGTCTTCTGATTGTGGTTGCAGTCAAGAGGCATCGGTGGCGAAGATTGTGCACGAAAGGCGATGGGGCATGGCAGGCAGGCGTAACTCGGTCAACAAGCGTCCTTCGATGTTTGAAGTAGCGAAGCTCGCGGGAGTGAGCCATCAGACGGTCTCCCGAGTGATCAACCATTCCCCGGACGTTTCCGACGCCACGCGCGAGAAGGTGCAGAAGGCGATCGACGAACTTGGCTACAGGCCGAGCAATTCCGCGCGTGCGCTTGCTTCGCACAGGTCGCGCACGATCGGTCTGATCGCCGGCGGACAGCGTTTTTACGGCCCTATTTCCGCTATTTCGTCGATTGAATCGATGGCCCGTCAGCACGGCTTGTTCATGACGGTGAGCATGGTGCATGAAGCGTTGTGCTCGCAGGAGGAGTTCGACGACCTGTGCCGCACGTTCGACGAGATGAACGTGGATGCGTTTATCTTCCTCACGCCGACCGATGTCATGTTTTCCGCGGCTTGTCGCGCGCAAATCACTCAGCCGCGAGTCATCGTCACGTCCACCCACGGCGGTATCGGCGTGCAGGACGGTCTGCGATTGATGAAGGCGTCCGACCGTCGTCGCGTTTCGGTCGTGGGGTTGGACCAGTGGGCCGCGATGAACGACGTGATGCGTATGGTCAGCGAGTACGGACATCGTTCCGTGCTGTATTTCGCCGGTCCTAAGGACTGGCGTGATGCGGCTACGCGACTGACCGCCTGGAACAAGCTTTGCGCGGGCAACTCCATCAGCACGGTGACGGTGCAGTGCGAGACGTGGGAGTCTTCCGAGGCGTACGGCAGGATGAACCACGTGCTTGACAACATCGGGCGTTCGGGAGGGCAGCTGCCCACCTGTGTGGTGTGCGCGAACGACAGCCAGGCGGTGGGCGTGGCGCGTGCGTTGCATGAGCATGGCGTCCGCATTCCGCAGGACGTGAGCCTGGTCGGATTCGACGATATGCCCGCGATGGACAATATGTTCCCGCCACTGACCACGATTCAACCCGATTTCGAACAGCTTGGCGTGGCTGCCATGCGCGAGGCGCTGTATTTGCTGGGGGAGGGTGATGAAACGTCGTTCGCATCCTCGCAGCATGGTGTGGGATTGATCCCCGCGAAGGTGATGAATCGCAGTTCTCTGGGGCCGGTGCGCCATCGCTGACTCTTCTTTTTCCGCTTGACACGCGAGGTTGTGTGGGTCGTGCTTTGCGTTTAGAATAGTGAGCGTTAACAGTGAGCGCTAACATTCCATCGACAACGTGGTTGAGATGCGTTCTGGAACAAGGAGATTGTATGGTGCAGGAGCACAAGCTTGACGATCAGGTGGCAGTGACCGCCGAGAAGATTCGTGCCGGCAAGACGAGCCTGGGCATTGAGTTCGGTTCCACCCGAATCAAGGCCGTGCTTGTGGACGACACGTACGCCACCATCGCCGCGGGCGACTTCGGTTGGGCGAGCCATCTTGAGGATGGTCTGTGGAGCTACTCCCAGGAAGAGATCTGGACCGGTCTGCAGACCGCATACGCCAAGCTGGCCCAGGATGTCGAGAGCGCCTACGGTGAGAAGCTGACCCGCGTGGGACACATCGGCTTCTCCGCCATGATGCACGGTTATCTCGCCTTCGACAAGGCCGGCGAGCTGCTGGTTCCGTTCCGCACCTGGCAGAACACCAACACCTCCGCGGCCCATGAAAAGCTTTCCGAACTCTTCCAGTACAACATCCCCGAGCGTTGGTCCATCGCCCACCTGTACCAGTGCGTGCTCAACAATGAGGAACACATCGGCAAGGTCGACTTCATCACCACCCTCGCCGGCTACGTGCACTGGAAACTCACCGGCAAGAAGGTGCTCGGCGTGGGAGATGCTTCCGGCATGTTCCCGATCGACCCGACCACCCACACCTACGAGACCGAATTCATCGACAAGTTCAACGCGCTTCCGGAAGTCGCCGCACAGCCGTGGAAGCTCGCCGACCTGCTGCCCGAACCGCTGGTCGCCGGCACTCCCGCCGGTGAGCTCACCGAAGAAGGCGCCAAGCTGCTCGACCCGACCGGAACCCTTCAGCCGGGAATCACCTTCGCTCCGCCGGAGGGCGACGCCGGCACCGGCATGGTCGCCACCAACTCCGTGCGCGTCCGCACGGGCAACGTGTCCGCCGGAACCTCCATCTTCGCCATGGTCGTGCTTGAGCGCAAGCTGGAACGCCTGCATCCGGAAGTCGACCTCGTCACCACTCCGGCCGGCGACCTGGCCGGCATGAGCCACGCCAACAACTTCACCTCCGACCTCAACGCATGGGTCGGCCTGTTCGGACAGTTCGCAGCCGCGATCGGCCAGCCGGTCGACGCCGGAACCCTGTACGGAACGCTCTTCCGTTCCGCGATCGCCGACGACGTCGACTCCAACTGCGGAGGCCTGATCAACTATCCGTTCCGTTCCGGCGAATTCCTTGCCGGGCTGCCGGAAGGCCGTCCGCTCTTCGCCCGCGGCCCGGAGGCCAACATGAGCTTGGGCAACTTCATGCGTGCCCAGCTGTTCAGCGCGTTCTCTCCGGTCAAGATCGGCATGGACGTCATGACCAAGGACGAAGGCGTGGCAGTTGACTCCCTCGTGGGACACGGCGGCATCTTCACCACCCCGAAGGTGGCGCAGAAGATCCTCGCGGCCGCGTTCAACACCCCGATCAAGGTGATGTCCACCGCCGCCGAAGGTGGCGCTTGGGGCATGGCGGTGCTCGCCGACTACCTGTTCCATGCGGACCAGCCGCTGGATGAATTCCTTGACTCCCGTGTGTTCGCCGACGCGGCGTCTACCACGGAAGAACCGGATTTCGGAGACGTGGAAGGCTTCGAGGAGTTCTTCGATCGCTTCCGCAAGGGACTGCCGATCGAACACACGGCAATCGAATCCATTCCGCTGGAAACCAAGTAACGAATCGAAAGAAAAACCGTAAACAAGACCTGACGAAAGGAAATACCATGGCAACTCTGGCTGATTACGGCCCCGAAGTACGCGCCGAAGTCAAGCAGGTGCGTGAGATCGTAGCGACCCTGCACGAGCAGCTGATCAAGTGGAACCTCGTTGTGTGGACCGCCGGCAACGTATCCCAGCGTCTGCGCACCGCCGACCTGATGGTGATCAAGCCGTCCGGCCTGCGTTACGAGTACCTGACCCCGTCCAGCATGGTCGTGTGCGATCTCGACGGCAACGTGGTTGACGGCTCCGAGTCCCCGAGCTCCGACACCGCGTCCCACTGCTACATCTACCGCAACATGCCCGACGTGTACGGCGTCGTGCACACCCACTCCACCTATGCCACCGCATGGGCGGCGACCGGCCAGAACATTCCGTGCGGCCTGACCATGATGGGCGACGAGTTCGGCGGTCCGGTGCCGGTCGGCCCGTTCCGTCTCATCGGTTCCGAGGCAATCGGCGAAGGTGTTGTGGAAACCCTCAAGAAGTACCCGAAGTCCCCGGCCGTGCTCATGCAGAACCATGGTCCGTTCACCATCGGCAAGGACGCGGAAAGCGCGGTCAAGGCCGCGGCCATGACCGAGGAAGTGGCGCACACCATGTGGGCCGCCAAGCAGCTCGGCGAGATCATCCCGATTCCGCAGGAAGACATCGACAAGCTGAACGACCGTTACCAGAACGTCTACGGACAGCACTGACGCGCGTCGGTTCCGCGAATCACGTCAATTCACGTCAATTCACGTCAATTCACGTTCAACAAACCCCAACAACGAAGTAAAGGAAACAACATGGCAATGGAAAACCCGTTCGAGGGCAAGGAAGTCTGGTTCGGCGTCGGATCGCAGGACCTCTACGGCGAGGAAGCCCTCCGCCAAGTGGCCGAGCAGTCCGGCGAAATGGTCGACGCGCTCAACGCCACCGGCAAGATTCCGGTCAAGATCGTGCTCAAGCCGACCCTGAAGTCCTCCGACGGCGTCAAGGCCTTCATGGTCGAGGCCTCCGCCAACCCGAACGTCATCGGTGTGATCACCTGGTGCCACACCTTCTCCCCGGCCAAGATGTGGATCCGCGGCCTCGAAGTGCTCACCAAGCCGCTGCTGCAGCTCAACACCCAGCACCATTTCGAGATTCCGTGGGAAACCCTCGACATGGACTTCATGAACCTGAACCAGGCCGCACACGGCGACCGCGAGTTCGGCTACATCCTGACCCGTCTGGGCATCAACCGCAAGATCGTCGTCGGACACTACACCGATCCGGAAGTCGCCGAGCAGATCGCCACTTGGACCCGCGCCTGCGCCGGCTGGGACGCATCCAACAACATGAAGGTCATGCGTTGGGGCGACAACATGCGTAACGTGGCCGTCACCGAAGGCGACAAGACCGAGGCCGAGCGCGTCTTCGGCGCTTCCATCAACACCTGGGCCGTCAACGAGCTGTGTGCTGCCTACGAAGCCGTCAAGGACGATCAGGTCAAGGACCTCATCGAGGACTACAAGGCCAAGTACGACATCGATCCGGAACTGCTCGACGCCAAGTACGACTCCCTGTTCATCGCAGCCAAGGAAGAGGCCGCGATGGTCAACATGATGCGTGCCAACGGCTGCACCGCGGGCGTTGACAACTTCGAGGACCTCGGCACCCTGCCGCAGTTGCCGGGCGTCGGCCCGCAGCGCTTCCCGTCCGAGTACGGCTTCGGCTTCTCCGCCGAAGGCGACTGGAAGACCGCTGTGCTCGTGCGCATTGGCGCCGTGATGGGCTTCGGCCTTGAGGGTGGCGCATCCCTCATGGAGGACTACTCCTACAACTTCGTGCCGGGCCGCGAGAAGATCCTCGGCTCCCACATGCTCGAAGCCTCCCCGGCCATCGGCACCATCGCCAAGCCGAAGCTGGAGATCCACCCGCTCGGCATCGGTGGCAAGGCCGACCCGGTGCGCCTGGTCTTCACCGGCGCTCCGAAGAAGGACGCCGTGGTCGTGTCCATGTCCGATGTGCGTGAACGTTTCCGTCTGACCATGAACGTGGTCGACATCGTCGAGCCGGACGGATCCCTCAAGGATCTGCCGTGCGCCCGCGCCCTGTGGGTGCCGCGTCCGGATCTGAAGACCTCCGCCGAGTGCTGGCTGCGTTCCGGAGCTTCGCACCACACCTGCATGACCACCTCCGTCGGTCGTGAGGCTTGGGAGGACTTCGCCCGCATCGCCGGCGTGGAACTCGCCACCATCGACGAGAACACCGCCGCCCGTGAGTTCGAGCGCGACCTCGAGATCAGCGAGATGTACCACCGTCTCAACAACCGTCACTGAGGTGCACATCACTGAGATGCGTTAGTCACGTCGGCCATTGGTGGATTCGGTTCCGGTCCATCGATGCTGACAAAATTTTGAGCGTCTGCGAATCGGGATGATTTCCGATTCGCAGACGCTCACTTTTTTGGACGACTATGGTCGTCCAACAGGCTGAAATCTGGCAATGTGAGGTTTACGCATTGGTGTCTGTTCGTTCGTACGGCGGCATCCGCACGTTCGAACATGCACCATGCACTCAGTCGTACAGCGAAATGCAGTGCTCCACGAGATCCCAGAACTTTTCTACGTCCACATCAATGGCGATGTCGGTGTTCTTGGGTTCGTCGGTGAGCAGGAAGTAGTCGCAGTTGGTGCGGCCGTAGCTCTGCTCGCTGGAGATTTCGATATCGGTGTGCATGTTCTTGACGGTCACGATGGAGCGGTCGATGAGGTAGGCCACGGTGGTCGGATCGTGCAGCGGGCCGCCTTCCCAACCGAAGGTCTTCTTCTGTCCCTTGTTGAAGAAGGTCATCAGGTCGCAGAAGAGCGTTCCGGCCGGGTTGTCGTACTTGCTCATGCGTTCGATGACGGAAGGCAATGCCAGCACCTTGCGGGTGATGTCGAGACCCATCATGGTCACCTTGACTCCGCTGGAGAAGACGATATGCGCGGCCTCGCCGTCGGCCCAGATGTTGAACTCGGCGGATGGGGTCACGTTGCCGAGCTGGTAGCAGCCGCCCATAAGCACGATTTCCTTGATCTTCGGCACGATGCGCGGTTCGATGCGCATGGCCATCGCGATGTTGGTCAGCGGACCGGTCGGAACGAGGGTGATGTCTCCATCGGACGCCATGAGCGTTTCGATGATGAAGGCAATCGCGTGCTTGTCTTCGATGGTGCGGGTCAGCTCGTCGAACTTCGGGCCGTCGAGTCCGGAATCACCGTGGACGCGTTCCTCGACCGGGCGTGGTTCGATGACCATCGGGACGCTCATGCCCTTGTAGACGGGCACATCGATGCCGAGGTACTGGACCACGTTCAATGCGTTCCTGGTCACCTTCTCCAAGGTCTGATTGCCTCGGACCGTGGTGATGCCCAGCAGTTCGATGTCCGGATGCTTGGCCGCCATCATGATGGCGACGGCGTCGTCATGTCCCGGGTCGCAATCGAGGATGATTTTTTGAGCTGCCATAATAACTCCTTTGTTGATAAATCGATTTGGCAAACACATTTCTAACATTGTTCACCATAGAAGTCAAATATGGGACACGCCGTAGCCCCTATCCCTTAGAATGAGGCGGGAGGTATTGGAAATGCGCGTAACCATGAAGGACATAGCTCGAGAAACCGGCACGTCGGTTCCAACGGTTTCTTTGATTCTGAGTGGTAAACCGTTTAGGGTGTCGGAAGAAACTAGACAGAAGGTGCTCAAAGCGGCGGAAGACATGCATTATGTGCGCAATCGCGCGGCCAGCGACCTTCGTATGGGCGTGAACAACACCATAGGCCTGATCGTGCCTGATATCAGCAACGACTTCTACTCGACCTTCGCCAAAGGCGTGGAACGGGAATGCCGGGAACGGGGATGGGGCGTCATGCTCAACAATTCCGACAACCAGCCGACCCGAGAACGTGAGTACATCGAACTGATGTACGGCAAAAACGTCGAAGGCATCATTCTGGCCAGCGCCGCGGGAGATGAATCCCAGGAGACCGACAACATGAATGTGCTTTCAAAGCGTGGCATACCGCATGTAATGCTTGATTTCTCCGGAGAAGGCAACGCGGACGTGGTCACCGGAGATCATCTCGCCGGTGGGCGGACCGCAACGGAATATCTGATACGACTTGGGCACAAACGCATAGCCTGCATTACGGGCCCCCAGTATCTTGAAGGCTCACGCAGTCGACTCGAAGGCTACCGTCAGGCGCTGGAATCCAATGGTCTGATATTCGATTCCAATCTGGTTTTCGAAGGCGACTACACCTACGACACCGCGGTGGAGGTGTCCAGAATGATGGATTGGAACGGATTCACGGCGGTATTCTCCTTCAACGATCTCATGGCGCTCGCGGTGTGCAATGTGGCTTCCGAAATGGGGTATTCCGTTCCGGGGGATTATTCCGTGATTGGATATGACGATATGTTCTTCTCCGGACTGATGAATCCGGGGTTGACCACCATGAGCCAGCCCCTGCAACAGATGGGGCGTGAGGCTGCGGAAATGCTGATTCGTCGGGTGCGTGAGCCGAAAGTCGAGCGTATGGTGAAGGTTCATGTTCCGAAGCTTGTGGTGCGTTCCAGTACGGCTCCTTATCGTGTGCACTGACTGTGGGCGAACCGTTCGGCGCCGATATATGCCGACGTATGCCGGCTATACCGGTTACATCGGCACCGAACGGATCTTGCCGCGTCAATCGCGGCGGATCAGAAGGGAAGCGGCGAAGGCGGCGAGCAATATGACCGAGCTTGTGGCCATGCTTCCCGCGTATCCGGCCGCTGACTGCGTGCCGTACAGCGCCAGATAGCTGATTCCCGACGCAAGGTTGAACGCGCCGGCGTTGAGTCCCGGCAGCAGTCCCGGACTGGTTTTCGGTGACAGGTCAACGGCCAATGCGTTGATCATGATGTTGACGATGCCGACATATCCAATGCCCAGTAGCGCCGAAAGCGCGGCGATGCTTCCTTTCGATGGCGTGATGACGGCGAATATGCCGAATGCCGACACTGCGGCGGTTGCGGCGAGCCCGATTCGAAACACTGTGATATAGCCGATCCTGCTGGCCAGTATTCCCGAAAGAATCGCCGTGGCCATGCCTGTGATCGCATAGGGCACCAGGGTGACGAGTGTGGATGAGGCCGCATCCATGCCCAGACCGTTGCCCTTGTCTTGCGCGAATGCGGGTATGATGCCGTTCATCAGGGCGAAAACACCCGACATCGCGATGGTTGTGGTGAGCAGGAACGTTGTTGTTGATCTGCGTGTGAGGAACGGAATCGGTGCCAAAGGATGCTTGCTGGCGCGTTCTATTCTCCAGAAAGCCGTGAATCCGACGATGGAGATGAGACAAAGTGCGGCGGGCACGGCGAAATTGACGTTTTCGGATCGCAGCAGGGTCAGGGCCACGAGTAGTGTGCTGACCGCCACGCTCAGCGCTCCGATTCCTGGCCAATCCATGCGTGTCGGTTCGGGTAACGAGCTTTCGCGCGTGGATAGTGATATCAGGATGATGCCTAGCATTCCGGTGGCCGCCATGGTCCAGAATACCGATTTGTATCCGGATGCGTTGGCCAGCCAACCTCCTGCCAATGCGTCGATTCCCGCGATACCGCCGTTGGTGCAGGTGACGACGGCGAGCAGTCTTGCGTACTGACGATTGTCTTGCACTTGGTTGCGGAGCATGAGCAGACATAGCGAAATGATAGGGCCGGTTACGCCTTGCAGCGCCCTTCCGAGCATAAGCAGGGCCAGATTCGGGGCGGTCGCCGAAATGATGCATCCCATTGTCGAGATGGCCAGCATGCCGATGGTGGTTTTCTTGCGTCCGATGGAATCTCCCAAAGACGGCAGAAACAGCGAGAATATCGCGGATGACGCGAAAAAGACGGTTTGCGTGGAACTGATCTGTTCGGCGCTGACGTGGAGTTCCGTTGCCATGGACGGCAGTGCGGGGGAGAGCATCGACGCGTTGAACTGGTAGGAGAAGATGGCGATGAGAAACGCAAGCATGGAAACGGCGAGTGGTGCGTTTTCGCACTTCCGCGGAAGTGGTGGCTTCGGGGTTTCCATGGATGGGTCGGATATGCCCATGGAGTGGTCCTTTCGGTTGTGTTGGGATTGTTGCTACGTGCTCGTGATAGTTGGTACGTAACTTGCTAAATCGATTTGGTTAGACTGTAAATTTTCGTATATCGCGTTTTTGTCGGCGTGTTGCGTGTTGATCCGCCTTTGTTTCGTTGAAAAGTCAGGGATTGTCTCCGCAACTACGCGCTCCTTTACTGCGACTATGTTTTGACAGTGGTGATAAATCGATTTATCATCATCTTACTCGTCGACGAAGATGTTGTATCCACAACAACAAAGGAGTTTTTCAATGAGGAAAGAAAGCGGCAAATCCGTCGCGTTTCTGATGGTCGCGTTTCTTACCGCAACATTCGCGTTCCAGCTCAACGCATCCATGCTTTCGCCGGCATTGGTCACCATGCAGACGGAGCTCAATACCACGGCCACCCAAATCGGTCTGTCCCAAACGGTCTTCTTCACGTCGTCGGCGCTGTTCTCGCTGTTCCTGCCTCGTCTGGCTGATTTGGTGGGCCGCAAGAAGGTGCTTATGGGCATGCTCATCTCCACCGTGGCCGGCTGCAGCGTCGCCGCGCTCGCGCCAAACGTTCCGATACTGCTGCTCGGACGACTGCTGCAGGGCACGGCCGGACCGATCGTGACATTGTGCATGATCATGTTGCACGTTCGTGTGACGGATGAAGCGAAATATACGAAGCTGATGGCCATCATCACCTCCGTCAACGGCGGAATCGCGGGCGTCGACGCAATTGCTGGAGGCTGGATCGCCGGTACTTGGGGCTATCGTCCGATTTTCTGGACCATGGCCGTTATCGGTCTCGTTTCCGCAGTGCTCGTTGCCATCGTCGCCGACGACAGCAAGGCCGTCTCCGCGGGTGAAAACGACAAGATGGATTGGCCTGGAGCCATCTTCCTGGTGCTTGCCGTCGGCACTGCATTGACGGCGGTGAATTCCATGCAGCGCATCTCCGAAGTGAACTGGCTGTCTGTCGGCGTGCTGCTTCTTGTGGCGGTCGTGGCCTTCGTGGTGTTCTGGAATGTTGAGAAGCGCAGCGCTCATCCGCTGTCTCCGATCCACTACATCAAGCAGCGTCGTACATGGGGATTGTTGCTCACCGCATTCCTGACGCTATCGGGCGTGTTCGCCATCATGAATGGCGTGGTGCCGGCCATTGCCCAGGACACCGAGTTCGGCGCAGGTATCGCGACCAGTGTCTCATCCTTCGTCACCCTGACCCCGTATGCGCTCGTGGGTTTGGCGTTCGGCCCGATCTGCGGCGTGCTGGCGACCAAGTTCGGATATCTGAAGGTATTGCGCTGCGGCCTGCTGGTCAGTGTGGGTGCGGCCGCGTTCGGCGTGTATGTGGCGCATTCTCCGAGCCTCGCAGGTCTGCTGGTCATGTCCATAGTTATGGGCCTGAGCTATGCGGGTTGCGCGAACATCATGCTCAACGGCTTGGGCATTGTGCTCTCCCCGCAAGACAATCCTGGATATCTTCCAGGTTTCAATGCCGGTGCGTTCAACCTTGGCGCGGGCATCAGCTATACGATTCTGTACGGCATCATGGATGCGTTCGCCGAATCGTCGGGCACGACCGCCGGCTACATGTCCAGCATGATCGGCGGCGCGGTGATTCTGTTGCTTGCCCTTGGCTGCTCGTTCCTGATTCCCAAGCCGGAAAGCCTGAGCGCCTGATCGGACAAATGAAACGGTAATGCGATAAACAAAATGGCGGATGATGATGGGATTAATCCCATCATCATCCGCCATTTTTCATGTGATTCCGTCATTGCCGGAACCACACCACGCTCAGCGCTTGTCAGAGTAGATCTGCTGCGCGATCACATCCGCGAACTCACGGTTAATCGCCGGACGTACGATCTTCAGCGAAGGTGTCAGACACTTGTTCTCCTGGGTGAACTGCGTGTCCAGAATAACGAACTTACGCACGGATTCGGCGCGTGAAACCGTGGCGTTGGCACGATCGATGTACTTCTGAACCTCATCGCGCACTGCGGCAGCGGTTGCCACACGGTCAAGCGGGGTATCGGCGGAAAGCCCGACTGACGGCAGCCAGGCCGCCAGACCTTCCGGATCCAACGTGATCAGCGCACCGACGAACGGACGGTTGTCTCCGACCACCACGGCATGCTCGACGATGCGGCACTTCGCGATCTCCTGCTCCAGCGGAATAGGAGAAACGTTCTTGCCGCCCGCGGTGATGATGATGTCCTTCTTACGTCCGGTAATCGCAATACGACCTTCGTCGTCGATCGTCGCAAGATCGCCGGTCTTCAGCCAATCATCCTCGGTGAACGCCTCGGCGGTCTTCTCCGGCAGATTGTGGTAGCCGACGAATACGTTCGGCCCCTTCACCAGCAGCTCGCCATCTTCGGAAATACGAACGGAGGAGCCCGGCGCTGGCTGTCCTACGGTGCCGATCACATTGTCGTCAACGCGGGTCGCCGCGAACGGGGCCGCGGTCTCCGTCATACCGTACCCCTGAATCATGGGCAGGCCGATGCCCGCGAAGAAGTGCGCCAGCGACTCATCCAGCGGAGCGCCGCCGCATGCCACGTAACGGATCTTCGGACCGAGTGCGCCGCGGATGGAACGGTAGACGGAAGTTTCGTACGACATATGACGTGCGATCTGCTTCATGGTCGGCTTCTTGCCCGCCTGCTGGGTGCGCGACCATTCGCGCGCATCCTCGGCGGCCTTGTAGAACAGGCGTCCCTTCCAGCCCATGCCGGCCTTGCGCGAAGCCGCGTTGTAC